>JAPKXT010000084.1 GCA_026394695.1 Methanoregula sp. | reverse complement strand
GATTAACAGTCCGACACTCTACCAACTGAGTTAGGGAGGCAATATCAATACGCTTTATTAGATTCTTTGTGAGTGCTTTTAAAGGTAACTCTAAAGACGATCAAAGTTGACACCAGAGGGATTGAAATATCGTGCCGGATCAATAACGCTTCATCGCGGTAAGCAGCTGGATGAGTTCATCCAGATCACCGTTGAGATGCTGGAATAATTCAACAGTCTGGGGTGTGGCGACTGCACCTTCAGGTGAAGCGCGAATATACCCGAGGTGTTCCAGAACATGGAGGGAGTAACGGATGCGGTGCGAGGGGAGATCGAGCAGCTCTGCAAGCTTCAGGATGCCGATCGGTTCGTGATCTGCCACCGCTTTTGCCACCTCAATATGACGGCTCAGCAGTTCGATCTCGTCCTTCATCTTCTCGAGCATAGTACTCCTGTAAATCCCTCATCCCACGTTATTATATCGTGCCGTCCTGTCTGGTACCATCATCTTTTTTATCTTTTTCCGGTTGCTCACCGAGCCACTTTTTTGTTTCTTTGTATTTCTTAAAAAAATCCAAAGAAAGAATGAGTGCCAGGATGAGTATGCCAATGATTAGTGGAACGCTATACGGGGAGTGAAAAATAAAAAAAACAATTACGGATACGGCCACGAGAAAGATAATGATATTGAGCTGGATCGTGAGCAGGTAAAATTTCCATTTGAACCGGGTTTTTGCATCCTCATCCATTACTGGTATGTCAACTCCGAAATAAAAGTACTTGACGTTTAACTACATATATCCTGAGAGATGGATCCACTTTCAAACGCGGTCAGGAAGAGCGGTGCTGATGCCTATGTCATCTATGCATCATCGCGTGACACCGATATGAGATATCTGACACATTTTACCTCAAGCGATCCCTTCGTTTTTTTTAAAAAACCCGGGGAGCCCGGGGTAATTATTGTGTCCCAGATGGAGACCGGGCGCGCATCTCGTGAAGCCACGGCTACTGTCATGACCAGAACACAGGCCGGACTTCCGGAGATTCTGAAAACAGAAAAGGACCCGTACCTGGCGACAGCGATGATGATTGCCGGTCAGGCCGGGAAAAAAATCCTCGTACCCCCTAATTTCCCGATTGCACTGGCAAATGCCATGAGTGAATATTGTACCATTTTGGTGGACAGCGGAACGGTCCAGTCGATGCGGGAAAAGAAGAGCAAAAATGAACTCCTTCTCATGAATAACGTGCAGAAGGTAACGGAAAAAGCGATGGGACGTGCAATCTCACTGATCAGAAGTGCGTCGGTAAAAAAGGGCATCCTCTATATCGATCAAAAACCCTTGACATCAGAACACGTAAAATTCTCCATGCACAGCCTGCTCCTGGAACATGGGTGCGGCGCGGTGGATACCATTGTCTCATGCGGAGAGGATACCGCTATACCTCACATGACAGGAACCGGTCCACTCAAATCAGACGAACCTATCGTAATTGACCTCTTTCCCGTAGAAGAGAAATCCGGATATTATGCAGATATGACCCGCACGGTAGTCAAGGGAGAACCTTCAACGGAGATCCAGGAGATGTACGATGTCCTCCGTGAAGCAAAACAGCTTGGTATCAGCCGTGTGAAAGCAGGAGTGTCAGGAGCAGATATTCATCTGGCAGTCGTGGACTTTTTCAAAGGACAGGGATACGAGAGCAATACCCGCGGTTTTGTGCATAATCTCGGTCATGGCGTGGGGCTTCAGGTGCACGAGCTGCCCACCGTAGGACCTGCAGGAAAAGCACTTGTTTCCGGCAATGTGATCACCATTGAGCCGGGACTCTACTATCCTGGCATTGGTGGTGTGCGTCTTGAGGATATTGGCGTCGTCACTTCCAAAGGGTTTGAAAACTTCACGGTATTTCCTGAGGTGATGACCCTATGAATGAGGACATTTTTGAGAAATACCGGGATGCAGGAGCTCTTGCTGCAAAAATTCTCCGCAGTAGTGCACAGAGGATCCGGGTTGGTGCATCATACCTGGACCTTGTCGAATCAATTGAGGAGCAGGTCAAAGAAGAGGGGGCAGCACTCGCGTTTCCTCTCAACCTTTCCTTAAATGAAGATGCTGCACACGATACCGCATCACCGGGAGATGCACGGGTATTTACCAAAGGAGATGTGGCAAAACTGGATCTCGGTATCCAGATAGATGGGTATATCGCCGACACTGCTACCACTATTGATCTCGGAAACAACTCACTTCTTCTTGAAGCATCCGAACAGGCGCTCGAATCTGCAATAAAAGAGGTTCGTCCCGGGACTACGGCAGGAGATCTCGGGGCCGCAATCCAGAATGCAATAGAGAGTCGTGGTTACCGGCCGATATCAAATCTCACCGGGCACGGACTCGATCGTTACATCCTCCACCGCCCACCCACTATTCCTAATGTCGGGATAACTGGAGGGGTCGTTCTTAAGGAAGGAATGGTCTTTGCCATTGAACCCTTCGCAACAACAGGGAGCGGGCATGTCGGTGAAAAAACCCGTAAGGAGATTTATTCACAGGTTTCACAAAAACCAGTCCGGATTTCTGCAGCGCGTACTGTCCTGAATAAAGTGAAGGATCGGCACGGATTACCGTTTGCCCGGCGGTGGCTTGATGAAAAAAAACTAGATATAACACTTCCCGCACTCGTCAGATCGCAGGTACTCCACGTGTATCCGGTCCTGTCCGATATCCCGGGATCCCTTGTTTCCCAGCACGAACACACGGTGATCGTGACCAGCGAGGGTTGTATCGTGACTACACGATGAGATAGTCTTATTCATTCAGGGAATGAATAATTAAGGTTACTGCCATGTCTGGAGATTCTGAGATCCTGTGCATAATGGAAGTCGTTCTGACCGCTGAAATATTCAACCAGAACCACCAGCTTGATATCAATGATCTGACACCAACCTGCCGCGAGATTTTTTCCATCACATCTTCTTCGGATGTCAAACGTCCGGTCTATGTAAGCGATGGACTGATCAAGCGCTCACTTGCCATTGCGGACGCCCACCAGAAATTGTCCAAAAACCCGTTTGTTGCCTACGAAGAGTTCGGGCAGCGCCTCCGTATCACCGCGCTTGAACCGGCAGCGCTTTGGTTCCTCAAGCAGGGAGGAAAGTCTATCATTGAGAGAAATCCAGCGCTTGCTTTCTACTATGAAAACATTGATTCGACGGGTATCACTTACAAAGCCGTCCGTGTCGCAAATCCACCATTTGAGGACACCAAAGCATACCTCGATGCACGGATTTCAAAGCTGATAGGAGAGGACGAGAAGCTCCGGGGGGCACTTGACCTCGTCATAGTTCTTGCCCCCGAAGAAGTGGAGCAGCAGATAGACGACCTTGTCTGCACACCGGAACAGCACGCGATTATCACAAAGATACAACTTGCGATCAAGAACCGGGAATTCCTTCGCCTTCACCGAATCCATGAAGTGGGAAAACTCCTGTTCGTGGGTCCACCGGGAACAGGAAAGACTTCAGTTGCCCTTGCTACATCCAGGATTATGCACATGCCGGTTCTTGAGGTCAGGGTATCGATGATAACATCCCAGTATCTCGGGGAGACATCAAAAAATATTGACCGTATTTTTGAATTGGCAAAAAAACTCGCACCCTCCATTCTTTTTATTGATGAATTCGATTTTATCGCCAAGAGCCGTGTTGCTGATGACCATGGGGCCATGAAGCGCGCAGTCAACGCCCTGTTAAAAAACATAGACAAGATCAACCTGGTAAAAAACAATGTGCTCCTGATCGGCGCAACCAATCATCCACAGTTACTCGATGAAGCAGCATGGCGAAGGTTTGATGAAGTAGTCGAATTCTCACTTCCCAATGAAGAGATGAGGAAAAATATCTTGATGAAGGTCACCTCTTCTATCCCTTGTAAACTCGATTTTCAGCACCTGGCATCCCAGACAGATGGGTTCTCCGGCTCTGATCTCAGAATGCTCGTTAAGGAGGCGATTCTTTCATCCCTCATGGACAACCGGGAGACTATCGGGCCTGAAGACATTGAGAAAGGTATCCATATGGTGAAAAACCGGGATGCAATCCGGCATCTGAACTGGTTATAACATGAAAATCACTCTCCTGGGAACCGGTGATGCGATAGGCACACCAAGGGTGGGTTGCAACTGCCCCCAGTGTACTCATGCAAAAAATACCGGTACGATGCGCCTTAGAACCTCGCTTCTTGTAGAGAGTGCGGGAAAACACATCCTCATTGATTCATCACCGGATCTCCGGCAGCAGCTTCTCCTGTATGGTTCCCCTCATATCGACGCCGTGATCTGGACTCACGGGCATTATGATCATTTTATCGGATTTGGGGAGTTTTACCGGATTCAGAAGATCCCCCCGGTATTTGCCGCTCCCCCGGTCCTCAATTACTGTGCTGAAACTTTCCGGTTTCTAAAATTTGATACAGCTGAGATTCAGCCGTACGAGCCATTCGACATATTCGGGATAACAATCACGCTGTTCATGGTAAAACACCCCCCGGCATTTACCTGTGGTGTATTGTTTGAAACCGATGAATCAAGGGTTGCATTCACCTCAGATACAAACATCGATATCCCGCAAAAAAGCCTTGATCTTCTCACTAACCTGGATCTTCTGCTGATTGATGCGTTTGTACCTTCCAACATCACAATCCACAAGCACATGAATTATCTCGACGCATGCATACTCGCCGGGAATCTGGCTCCAAAAGAGTATCGCTGTGTGCACCAGAGCCATCTTATCCCGTGGGATCTTCCTCATCTCGGAAATGACGGTGACACCTTCAAATTTAAGTGACTGCTTCGATTTCTGAAATTTCCAGCGATTTGTTTGAACTGATTCTGAAGTCCCGCACCACACCCATACCTTAATAGTTTTCAGGTGCCCAAACATAGGTGCATGATTGTAAAAGTACTTGAGCTCGAAAAGGATAAGGCACGGCTCGTCATTCAGGGGGAAGGGCATACGTTCATGAATGCCCTTGTTGAGGAAATTTTGAGCGATCCGGATGTTGATGTCGCCCGATATTTGATTGAGTTCCAGTTCTCGGACCCGGAGCTACTCGTCACCACAAAAGGAAAGAAAAATCCCCTTCCTATCATTAAAAAAGCATGTAAACGTATTACCAGTCATTGTAACGAGCTCATAAAAGACTTGAAGAAGCACTGATTTGTGGAATCCCTTGAATTAATATCATTTTTTAACGATTCTTAAAAAATCTGGACTTTTTTGTTGATTTTGTGTGCTTTTATCTCCCACACGGTGGATTGATAACAGTTATTAAGTCGAAGCAAAAAGGCTTTGATTATATGATAGATACCAAAATGCCAACCTGGCTAGGTGTACTCCTGTTTGCGGCGATTTTCATTGCCGGATGTACATCACCGTCCGGCTCTGCTCCTGCCCAGACGATATTATCGACCACAGTTCAGACGTTGCTCCCGACTACAGTCATGGAGACCCCCCTTGTTACAGGTGCAATAACTATTAAAACAACAACTGTTACATCCACACCTACCCAGACAAGCGCGGAGAAAGAAATCCTGCATGAAAAAGGGATGCTGGATACAACCACCTTTAAGACCTACGATTTCAAGGATATGGGATATAAGTTCCTCTATCCGAATGACAAATTCAGAATCACTCTCAAGTCAGAAAAACCGGTTCTTGGATATGCTGTTAATACAGAGCAAGCAACCCAGTTGCAGGGATCGCAGCTTGTCCCGCACTATGAATCCTATTCAAAAAATATTCAATGGGGCCTGGTAAAAGCATCCATGGTTCTTGAGAAGGCAACAGATATTACCAGAGAGTTCACGGTTGAGGATGTGGGACCGTTATCTTATGTA
>JAPKXT010000031.1 GCA_026394695.1 Methanoregula sp. | reverse complement strand
CCCAGTCCATTCGTTTTTAACCAGGGCCTCTTGCAGGTTCAGGATTATTCCCTCTTGAAATTCCCCTTGCTGGTTGTCAGTCCGCATGCTTTTTCCCACGCGTATTTATACTTGGATACCAGAGGGACTACTCAGAACGACTATGCGTATCCGTGACCTGATCCTCCCGGAAGACAAGATCTTTTTTACGCTATTTAAGGAAATGACTGAAAAGATCGCCGAAGCCTCATCCATATTAAACGAGATTACCCATGAGCTACCCGAAGGTACAGAAAAAGCCCACAAGGTGCGTCAGATCGAGCACCTGGGAGACGAGATCACAAAGAAAATCTTCGACCAGCTGAACGAATCCCTCATCACCCCGCTCGAACCCGATGAGATCGCCCGGCTTGCACCGGCATTTGACGATGTCCTCGACAAGATCGACTGGGTCACCCACCAGATCTGCAACTATGGTATTCCGGTCTCAAATGATGTTCTCAAGGAATACTCGTACCTGATCCTGCTCTCCAGTACGGAGATCTCCCTTGCCGTGGAAAGTCTCTCAACCTTAAAAAACCCCGATGCGGTAAAAACGCACGTCGTGGAGATCAGCCGGCTCTATAACCTCTCCAACGAACTTTTGTCCCGGGCAATTCTTGAGCTCTTCAAGACGCAGGATCTCCTCATGATCATCAAGCTGAAGGATATTTACGAAGGGATGGCAAAGGTCATGGAAAAGTCAAACGACGTCGGACACGCCCTTATAGACATCGTGATGAGTCATACATGATCGGTCTGGATCCCCTCATCCTCTTCGGCATCATCCTGGCGCTTGTCCTGAACTTTGTGAACGGGCTCAACGATGCCTCGCATTCGATTGCAACGGTAGTTGCGACAAAAGCACTTTCACCAATGAAAGCAGTCCTCCTGACTGCATTCTGTAACACGATCGGTCCATTTCTGTTCACATCAGCGGTTGCCATGACCATAGGTACTGCCATTTTAAGCTCAGATGGCCTCACCCCCCATTCTATCATTGTGGCAATAATCACCGCAATCTGCCTTGTTATTATCGCCACCCGTGCCGGAATCCCCCTTTCAAGCAGCCATACCATTGTCGGAGGGTTATTGGGAGCCGGTGTCGGGGCATATGGCATTTCAGCAGTTATTCTTCCGACAGTACCTCTCCTGGTGCAGGTTGTTATCTATGGAGTCATCGGCGCTATCGGAGGTGCAGTTATTCTTGGCCTTATCACCGCCACTCTCAAAGAAGATGTCCTGCAGGGTGCGTTCATCGGGGCAGTGTGCGGCGCAGCAGTAGTTATCCCGTGTCTTATGGTTGCAGGGATACTCAAACTCTCGGGGCTTTTGGCCATCGTGCTGTTCATCTTTATTTCACCTGTTATCGGGATGGTTGCCGCATTCCTGTTTGATATCCTCGTATCGCACCTTTTTAACCATTCACGCCAGAGCCGGATGAAACGGATATTCCAGCCCCTTCACGTGGTTGCATCGCTTATCCAGGCAACCGCCCATGGTGCAAACGATGGTCAGCATGCTGTTGGTGTGATTACCGCCCTGCTTCTCTCTTCGGGAGTTTTACTCTCGTTCGAAGTGCCGGCATGGGTTATCCTCACCTCTGCGCTTGCCATTGGTCTTGGTACGATCTTTGGGGGCTGGCGGGTGGTTGACAAGATGGCTAAGGGGATCACGCGGATCCGCCCTTACCAGGGTTTCTGTGCTGCAACTGCCAGCAGCGCAATCCTTGTCATGGTTACGCAACAGGGTATACCGGTATCCTCAACGCACGCGATCAACGGTGCTATTGTCGGGGTCGGGGTTACCCGGGGGAAAAATGCGGTCCAGTGGAGGGTTGTGCGTGAGATGATGACTGCATGGATCATCACCATACCGCTTGCATTTGCCTGTGCCTTGTCCGGATACCTCCTTATGGAAGGACTGCTTCACCTGTTCGGATGATACCCCCGCACGGATGAATCGTCATATTTTTTACCTATCCTGTCCGAATATCCGTAGGTTCGTTATGGGTCTTCGTGAGTTGCTGATACCGCATGATAAGATCTTTTTCGACCTGTTTGAAAAACAGGCCGGAGTTGTAAAGGAGGCAGCGTGGCAGCTTGTCGCGCTAACCGAGGATTTTACCAATGTGAAAGAGAAACGCCATGCGATCGAGAAGCTTGAGCACAAGGGTGACCAGATCACCCACGATATTTACGATCAACTCAACCGCACGTTCATCACACCCCTTGATCCCGAGGAGATCTCACGCCTTGCATCCAATCTTGATGAAGTGCTGGACTATATCGATGGGGCAACGGAGAAGATGTATTATTACAACATTGAAAATACCGATGCGCACATGATCGAACTGGCAAAACTGATCCACATGTCCACAGTAGAGATCGAAAGTGCCGTAAAGGGTATCCGCTCGATTAAGGATCCCAAATATATCGAAGAGCGCTGTATTGAGGTGAACCGGCTGGAAAATCTTGCAGACGATGTGCTTGCCCATGCGGTGACCGATCTCTTCAAAACCAAAGATGCCATCAACATCATCAAGCTCAAGGATATTTACGAGCATCTTGAGACAGCAACGGACAACTGTGAGGATGTGGCAAACGTGCTGTCCGATATTGCGATCCGTCACTCGTGAGGTTAACACAATTTACTAGCCGGGGGAATTTTAATGATCGAGGCACCGCTGATACTGATCATTGCCATTATTATTATTGCATTGATTTTTGATTTCACGAATGGGTTTCATGATTCTGCCAATTCAATATCGACCGTTGTCTCCACCAAGGTTTTATCACCCCGTAATGCGGTGGTCTTTGCCGCGTTTTTTAATTTTGTTGCTGCGTTTGCTTTCGGGGTGGCTGTTGCTAACACGATCAGCACAATTATCCAGCTGAATTATGTCCGGACCGAAATTATTCCCTATATTATTTTATCTGCACTAGTTGGAGCAATTGCATGGAATATTATTACTTGGTTTTTGGGTCTTCCCACCTCCTCCTCCCATGCACTTATAGGTGGACTTAGCGGAGCCGGGATCTCTGCAGCTGGGATTGCCGCGATCAAATGGTCAACGGTCGAACTGGTTGCGACGTTCATGATCCTTTCTCCCCTCATCGGGCTTTCCTGCGGGTTCCTGTTCATGATACTTGTCCTTCATCTTACGAAAAAGGCGAACAAGCAGACCGCTGAAAATTATTTCAAGAGACTCCAACTCTTCTCTGCAGCTACCTTCAGCTTCAGTCATGGCACGAATGATGCACAAAAAACCATGGGAATTATTGTTCCACTCCTGTTCTCTATCGGGTACTTTGGAGCAAGTGTTAATCCGAATGCCCTGCCGGTGCCACTGTGGGTGATCCTGGCTGCCCATGCAGCAATCGGTCTCGGGACGCTTTCGGGAGGATGGCGTATCGTCAAAACAATGGGATACAAGATAACCAAGCTCCGCCCGGTGAACGGGTTTGCTGCAGAAACCGCAGGTGCCGCGACAATCATTGGTGCATCCCTCGTTGGTATCCCGGTAAGTACTACCCATATAATCTGTTCATCGATCATGGGTGTGGGAACGACCATGGGTGCCAGTACGGTGAAATGGGGCGTGGCAAGGAGCATCGTCATTGCGTGGATCCTTACTATCCCCGTCAGTGCACTGATTGGGTTTGTCTCGTTTGCGGTTATTCGCGTGGTTATCGGGTACTGATTATAATTGATGCCTGATCACAAATGCCTGCGGCGTTCCCCCCGGGATACTGCTGTGAAACTGCAATACGGTTTTTAAAAAAATTCCCTGTTTCACTTTTTTAAAAAACTGGGCTTTGTTGAAACCCTATAGAAACAATCAATCGCTCTTGGGGGCTCCAGCACATCGTGCTTCCGCCCCCGCCGCTTCAGGCATCCCCCCTATTGCGATAATCCCTGATAATGTTGAAAATAATCTCCGAAAAAAGAGGGGGTCACCCTCCTGGCTGCCGCAGAGAATTACCGAATGACGGGAAAAAAGGGTTTCCCATGAAAATCGAAATATTCAGATATAATGGGAGAATGTTCATCTTTTACCATTGCGATGAACGCCGCCGCCCCCGACGGGGCGCCCCCGCGGCGGTTTAAGTGACTAAAAAAATGCTGAAACCTCCTTGCCCCGCCGTGCCTCGGAGAGGCCTTGAGGCGGTGGACACTCGTAACTAATCAATTTTTATGGTTAGGGTGTAAACTCCCGTTCATGTGCGTTTCTCCAGAACCCAATTTTTCTTTCGCATAAAAAACAAAAGACCTTTTTGGTTTCCGGCAGGATCTCTAGTAATGCAGGAAAATGAGGATCGGAAAAACCCGGACCTTTGTAAACGAATGCTTGC
>JAPKXT010000192.1 GCA_026394695.1 Methanoregula sp. | reverse complement strand
ACCGATCCGTTCACCGGGTCATGCCGGGGAATAAAGAGATCTCTTTGCAATCCCTCAACACTCCCTCACTTATAAAATCGAGGTTTTTACTATCCACGGCTATTGAGAAATTTTGCCGTTTTTATCGGGTGCTGATAATGTTCACTTTCCGGTTCAATTATTGTCATTCCTGATGCATTATTTCACTTCCGTCATGATTGGATCATAAATAATCCCGTGAAAATGTGTCTTATGCGTTTAAGGTGTTACTTTGCAGACTTCATTTCACGTTGAGTTCAGAAAAAACAGTTTATTCTGGGGGGTATCATGAAAAAAATTACCGCGTCCACTAGTATACTTGCAATTTTTATCATCCTGCTGTTTTCCCTGCCGGTATCTGCCGCCGACCTGCTGCCCATTGCGGCTTTCAGTGCGACCCAGACATCCGGTAGTGCACCGCTGACCATTACGTTTGTTGATGCATCCGCCAACTCCCCTTCATCGTGGTCATGGACTTTCGGTGATGGGGGAACATCTGTTGAAAAGAACCCTTCGCATACGTATACGGCCACAGGTACGTATACGGTATCCCTCACTGCAACCAATACTGCAGGAAGTAATACCGTAACAAAAACCGGCTACATCACGGTAACTGCTCTTTCCCCTCCGGTTGCGTCCTTTACAACAAATGTAACTTCAGGGACTGTCCCCCTGGTTGTCCTTTTTAATGATACCTCCACCAATTCCCCGACAACGTGGGTATGGACATTTGGCGATAGTAGTTACAGTACGATAAAAAATCCTGTTCACACGTACTCGACTGAGGGAACCCATAGCGTCTCGCTGACGGCAACCAATAGCGGTGGGAGCAATACGGTTACTATGAACGATTTTATAACGGTTGAAGCTGCAGAAGAACCGGTTGCGTCCTTTACGACAAATGCGACTTCGGGAGCTGTACCTCTGGTGATCCTCTTCAATGATACGTCAACCAATTACCCGACCTCCTGGACATGGACATTTGGTGACGGGGATGAAGCCTCTACGCGAAACACGACTCACGAGTACACGGAAGAGGGAACCTATACTGTCACGCTGACGGCAACCAACAGTGGCGGGAGCGATACAGTAACACAAAGTGAGTATATTACGGTTGAAGCTGCAAAAAAACCGGTTGCGTCCTTTACGACAAATGTGACTTCCGGGGCTGCACCCTTATCCGTCCTCTTTAATGATACATCAACCCATTATCCGACCTACTGGAAATGGTCATTTGGTGACGGGAATGTATCCTATACGCAGAACACGACCCACAAGTACATGGAAGCGGGAACCTATACCATCAAGCTGATTGCTCGCAATGACGAAGGCACTGGTACAATCACAGAAACATCCTATATTACCGTTGAATCAGAACCGGTTGCATCATTTACATCGGATGCACGCTCCGGAACAGCCCCGTTGTCTGTTGAGTTTAAGGACACATCCACCAATTACCCGACCTCCTGGACATGGACATTTGGTGACGGGGATGTATCCTCTACACAGAACGCAACCCACATGTATACAACTGCAGGGTATTACACGGTCTCGCTTGTGGTTTCTAACGATGCAGGAAGTGATTCCGTGACTCAATCCCAGTACATCACGGTTTCTTCTGCTATGACACCAACCATCTCCACTACCCGCGCAACGGTCGCGGAGGTAACAACGACTGTCCCGGCAACAACCGTGCAGGAAACCCTGATTGCCTCTAACGTGACAGGTTCTGGTGCAGAAGATGGTTCACTTTCCACCCTCATTGTTCGGGGGGGAATTATACTGGTGGTAATCAGCATCATTGTCCTGTTTATGGTAAAAAGAGGCCGCGGCAGATCCCAAAATAGGGATTTATAACTATAAACACCGGGAATTACCAGGAGACAGGTTGAAGCCCGTCGGCCGGGGTATCTTTCGCAGGTCAGGGGTGAACGAATGATCTCAGTAGCCTATATTGATGATGATTCGCATATTGCCCTCATAGTCTGCCTGCTTTGTCAGAGGCAGGGCGGGATCACGATGCATGCATTCTCATCAGGACCGGAGGCCTTGGAGATGCTTTCCCGCTCCCCGGTCGATGTCATCATCTCAGATTATGATATGCCAGGGATGAACGGGATAGAGTTTTTGGCCATCCTGCGATCGCGGGGAGATCTGACGCCATTCATTCTTTTTAATGGTACTGGGAATACCGGGGAGATCACATGGGCAGTGAATCGCTATCCTGCTGTCATGTTCCTTGCCAGAGGAAGTACCGTACACGGGCAGATTCCCCGGCTGGTGATGATGATCCGCATGGCGGCACAGCAGTCAACAGTGCAGAGAGGATGACTGCATGTAATTTCGAATATCTAAAAAAAACGACAGATCCGGAACGCCATACCCGGTGAGACCCCCAGGTATTAGCGTGAATCAAGACTGCAAGATCTCATATGACGATGCACTATGTTACCCTCTCACACATGGTAATGGAGAAGCATGATATTCCGCAAGGGTTCGAGAAAGTACTCATACCAGGGTGCTGGTCCCGGGGACGATATTCCGGTGATGCCGTGCGCGAACCTCGACACCGAGAACTCCCGGACGGTCCTCGAGCTCTTTCAGGCAGTGAACCAGGAGCTTAAGCAGACGATCGTGATGGTCTCGCACGAGCCGTCGCACATGGAGTACTTCGACCGGATCATCTTCATCCGGGACGGGGTGCTGGACGAGAAGCGGATGCGGGGGGAGGTGAAACGAGACGGTCCGCCAAGACAGCCCTTATCACTTTTTACGGTCGCCGCGGTAAAAAAATCCGGAACAAGGGAATATTTCTCAATTCATAAGGGAAAACGAAAACCTAAAAATAGAGGTATTTTTTACTATCCTGCCTTCATACTCTCAATAATTTTACCTTTTTTTAGCTGTGTGAAAAATGTATTTACCCTGGAAGGATCGATAAACGCCGGTCATAGCCGACAGTGACAAAAACTGTGAGAGAACCTGTGGCGCAGCAAGACTAATCTCTAAAACGGATCTTACCGTACTTGGGACCGGATACGTTGAACCTTGTGGTTCAATACATATCCTTTTGCTTCCATTATTTCCCGTTGATCATGCATTGAATATAATACCTCCAGAGGTACTCCGGTGCTCGATGACTCTGCATATAGGCAGTCATAGGCAGTCATCAGGCACGGAGGATAAACTAAATGAAAATCTATAGAATTTCCGGTCTGGCACTTGCAGTTTTATGCTGTATGACCCTGGTCATTACAGCAGCTGGTGCTGCAATGGTACCCGTGCAGGGGCAGGACCAGGCACAATCACACGGGAATTCCCCGGGACATGAATCAGGAAACAAGCCTGACTTTGCAAACGTAACTGAACAGGGACAAAGACCGGTTCAGGGAAATCTCACCAGCCCGCAACCCGGACACGCACGTGGTTCTGCACCGGGAAACATGACTGAACTCAATGACACCATTACCCATCCATATCCTTGGAACGGTCAGGGACCAGCACCGGGAAACCTGACTGAACTTCAGGGAAATCTCACCAGCCCGCCGCCAATGCCGGAGAACCGGACAGGGAACTGGACGGGGCCGGGAAATACCACCAAACTTCACCAGGAAAATCTCACCGTTCCCAATCCAGGGCCGGATCATGGGAATTGGTCGGGAAATATATCAGATCAGGAACGAGCCATGAACCAGGCAGCCGAATATGGGCAGCAGCAGAACAATAAGGATTCAATCATCGAGGCATTCCTTACATGGTTAAAATCCTACGTTAAATCCTAGGAACTGAGAATAACAAAAAAAGGAAGCGTTCGGGTCTATGGGCAGGCAGGGAGGATGATGAGATACATAAAAAAAGAAAAAAAGAGGACATTCTCCCCTGTCAACAGCCGGCACCAGTTATCCGGTCCTCATTGGATATGGCGAGCTGCACTATCAGCCCGTGTTCCGGATTATGACTATCATAATGCAGATATTTTTTGATATCCGGTTTCCTGTTTTTATCGAAAGTCTTTTTTGCTCCGTGCGAAAAAAATCTGGTTCACTCCACGATTCAGTTTACCGGTTAGTTCAAATAATACAGTATTTGTGAAGTATTACACCGATCCCGTACGTTCAATATAAGTCAATCCATGAATAGTGTGATGGGTGATAATCCTCAACAGGGAAGATCACGGGAAACGGAAGATACCAGACAAAAGACAAACAACCATACTGGTCTGTTGACTGCAGTCTGGGTTGTTATCCGGGTGATGTAATCTATGGAAAAAAAGAATATTCTCATGCTGATCGCATCAGCAATTCTTGTGGCAGGAGTAATTATTGCAGGATGTACGCAGGAATCAGCAAGTGTATCCCAGCAGTCCGCTGACAGTTCAGGTTCATCAGCGGTTCAGACTCTTACCACTTCTGCATCCAGTCAGGTGAACAACAATGACCGGCCGGCCTTCAACCAGTCTGGCGCACCCAACGGCACCCAGCCATCCGGTATGATGGTAAACGGGACACGCCCGTCCGGTACTCCACCTGATGGTATGATGAACGGTACACGCCCATCGGGCACTCCACCTGCCGGCATGACGAATGGTACACCCCCTGCCGGTTCTGCTCCGTCCGGAACATAACCGTCAGGTTCGCAGACATAAGAGGAATGATTTGAGAGAACATCCGCTGGAGGTCATGTAAAAGAACGGGGGAGCACAGCACAACTCATGTCGTACCGCGAAACGTGGGAGATAACCTAAGATAACCCGGTTATACGGGTTCAATGAAAAACACAGAACAAGAAAAGGGGCAACACGTCATGTCCATCCCCTTTAGTTCCTGATTTTTTCCAGGTCTTTAAGTAATTCAGCAACTGAACTATACCGGTCCTGGGGTCTCTTCTGCAAACATTTCAGTATGATGTCCCTGATTTCTGCTGATCCGGGTCCACTCAGGGTAAGGGGTGAGATATCGTCATGCAGGATTGAGTGAGTAATCTCCCCCATGCCACCACCTTTGAACGGTACATGCCCGGTCAGCACCTCATAGAAGAGGACGCCAAGCTGGTAAATATCAGTCCATGGCCCGGGTTCGCCGTAGATATTCGGGGCCAGTTGTTCAGGTGCGGCATATTCAAGAGAAAAACCGATGATTCCGGACTGTTTTGTACCCTCTGCCTTTGAGAGACCCCAGTCCGAAATTTTCGGCGTGTCATCCGCAGTAACCATGATGTTTTCAGGCTTAATGTCCCGGTGGACGATTCCCTGTTCATGAGCATAGCGGAGCCCCTGGGCCACACCCGTGATGATGGCGGTGGCCCTGTTCATTTCAAGAGGGAACTGCAGGGATGCAAGCGATGATTCAACATACTCCATCTCGATATAGGGCACCGGGAAGATATTGGCTGCATAGATCTCGACAATGTTTTTGTGATGGAGCCCCTCCCAGACATGGAGTTCTTTGGTAAATTGTGTACCGCTCACTTCATCAAAACGGATCGGGATCTTCACGGCAACGTCCCGCCCTTCCTTTTCATCCCTGGCGCGGAATACCCGTGAAACCCCACCTTCGGCAACGTATTCTGCCCCGGGATATTTCTTTTCCAGTGCCGCCGGAAGGTGTGCCGCATAGTGCAGGTGACCCGGCACTTCTGCCCCTGCACCCGGACCGGATTTTTTTACCCTGGTCACGTATCGCGAGAGTAGCCCGGGAGTCTCTTCACCGCGTGGCACAGAGTCTCTCCGCATCCATCTTCTTTCAAACCATATACCGGCAACAGCAGAAATGACAACCGCGATGGGAACCACCCACCAGAATTGCACCAGAAAGATAAGAGATGGGTTCAGCGGCCCGGGAGAATTTGCTGTACTATTGGGAAACGGACCATTATTCATCGTCAGAAAATTGTAAGGATTTGCATCCGGCTGGTTTTGCGATAACTGAGATGAAGAGAATTCGGGGGGATTGAAAAGACCATCCGATAGTGTGGTATTCATCGGGCTTGTGACTCTGAGGAGCGTATAGGAATCGGGAGTACTGATTAGGGGTGCACGGTCGAGGATATCCATTCCCTGCGGGGTGCCAGACACTGCACTTTGTATCACGTAGGGATCATCCCCGATTCCATCACCATTATTATCAGTGGCATTATTACCCTTCCAGTAATTGCCGACCGGGCCGGATAAATCACTTCCTGCATACCGGTAATCCTGTTGGTTTGAGAACCAGACATTGTCATTTGCCTGTACGACAACATCTCTGGTATTATTGAGATAATTCAGGTAGAAGATATTTGAATGGGAGTTCCGGTCCACATCAATACCTATGCTGTTGTTGACCAGAATATTGCCTGACAGAATGTTATTCTTTGCAGATTTCAGGCCAATCCCATGATCAAACCCGGTCGTCGTGACAGCGCTGATCCTGTTATTGCTGGATTGGACTAAGAGCCCGTACTGTGCATTGCCGGAAATTGTAATACCATTTAAGGTGATACCATCCGCTGCAAGGGTGATCCCCGGAAGGGAACCATTTGAAACAATCTCGGGAGGATCGTTTGTATCCAGTGCACCGAATACAATCGGGCGGTCGATGAGAATGGCTTCATAATATTTTCCTCCCGCCAGAAAGATGCTGTCACCCGTTGTAGTACTGTTAATCAGGTCCTGGATCGAGATGGCGTTGGTTTTTCCGTCATAGGTAATCACCTTTGCAGATACAGGAGAAGTAACCGAGAGAAGTAGTATGAGTATTATTAAAAAAACGAAATACCTGATTGCTGATGTCTGGCTTTTCCACGATCCGAACGTTTCCTGATCCGCCATCAGACTTCACTCGTTTGCAATAAACAGGAACCGTGCTGCTTCTTCGCCCATCGCAAGATCGATGATGTCCCCGTTTTTCAGTATTGTTTTGTGCATGGGGGGGATGAGATCCCCGTTCACATACGTCCCTCCCGAACTGCCCCGGTCTTCGATCTGCCATCCGGTTCCTGCCCGTGAGACGATCGCATGGGGTTTTGTGATCCTTGTCACTGCCACGTATTCTTCCGGGAGCACAATATCCCCTTCACTGACTTTCGAGGGCGAATCAGGATCAATCCTGCCGATAAGAATGCGGTCCTTTTTGAGAAGGAACGTCTGGCCTGCCCCTTTCCCTTCCACAAGATGGAGTGCAGGATAGTCCTTACCGGATTCCTGGAGAACTGCTTTGCGCACTGAATCGAGTGTCCCTTGGATTTCGCCGTACCCCATCGGGATATTAATCCTCGAAAACACACCCAGGTTTTTGATTAACATCTCGAGACTTCCTTCAGCAAGGGAAAACTTCCAGACCGGGTGGATACCTTTTACCGTCTCCCTTCCAAAGCCCGCCTCTTTTTTTACAAGCCCTGTACGGACAAGCTGGTCAATATGTTTTTTGGTATTCGCGTAACTGGTATCTATGCGGGATGAGATTTGACTGATCTCTTTTGGTTCTTTTTCGATAACCTTGAGTATTTTTAAGCGTGTCGGGTTGGAAAGAACCTCTAAGTATTCGGATAGTTCCTGTAAAAACACAGGATCCGATGAAATAGCAACCGTCTCTTTCTCTGTCATAATATAAAACACCCGGGTTGTCCCTTCATGAGCGAGGGGTTGTATGGGATATATGTTATCGTACTATTATAGTGCGTGATAAAATATGTTGGTATTTTTTTCTGATATGATTTTTTTTTAATTTTTCTTATCTATACATCCAGGGAATCCGGCATAAAAAAAAGAATTTTGTGATATATTATCCCGACCGGTTCAATAAATCCCTTTCCGGTACTATCCTTTCACCGGTACCGTATCATCAATATATCAACACTGGTCTGCAAGAGGAAATCCACCATCAGACCAGGAGATGCAAAGAGAATGAACATCAGCGACTGTGCCGGATCGTCATCAATGGACAATATTCTGACCGGAATTCTGACGGGTATTATTTATGTGGTGATTATCCTGATGGTCTATGGACCGTAGAAACCTGAACTAAATCGATAAAAGATTTGACGTTGCTATGACGAATATAAAATTTTTCACACAGTATAAAGTCGGGATCCTTCTCACCGGAATCCTCATACTCTCCGGGTTCTTAAATCTCTGGAATATCTGGAACCAGGGAATCTCAAATACATACTACGCGGCGGCAGTCAGGAGTATGCTCGAAAATCCCGCTCTTATCTTCTTCAATTCCTTTGATGCTGCAGGATTTGTTACGGTTGATAAACCTCCTGTCGGACTCTGGGTCCAAATCGCCAGTGCAGCTCTGCTGGGGTTCTCCGGCTGGGCACTTGTCCTGCCGCAGGCGCTTGCGGGTATCGGATCGGTGGGGTTAATCTATGCGATTGTTTCCCGCCCCTTTGGAAAACCTGCAGGACTGGTCTCGGCCTTTACCCTGGCAATAACCCCCATCTTTGTGGCAGTCTCCCGTAATGGTACCATGGACGGACTGCTGATCTTCGTTATACTCCTTGCCCTCTGGGTGGCACAAAAAGCAGCACGGGAGAGATCCCTTCCGTACCTCCTCCTTTCCGTAGTCCTCATCGGTATCGGGTTTAATATAAAAATGATCCAGGCTTTTATTGTCGTCCCCGCCGTCCTCGCACTCTACTTCCTCGGCACAAGAGACATACCCCTGAAAAACCGGGCACTTCACATCGGACTGGCCATAATGGTGCTTGTCGTCGTGTCTTTCTCGTGGGCAGTTGCGGTTGATATGATTCCCGCGGACCAGCGCCCGTATATCGGTGGCAGCGGGGACAATACGGTTGCCGGGCTGATTGTCAACTATAATGGTATACACCGGCTGGAAAACGGAATGGGGCAGGGAGGTATGACCGGAGGTTCTCCCCCGGGTGGTATCATGCCAGCCTTGCAGGATGGCGCGTCTTTTGCACCGGATAGCGCACAGAACCGCACCAGTGATCGCCCCATGGACTTGCCTGCAACGGACAGCGGAAGTGTACCACTAAATCAGGGACAGGGGCCGCCTTCAGATGCGGGGTCTTCCAATGGAGCGGGTGCCGGTTCCCAGCCGGGCGGGGGTATGGGTGGCGGGATGGATGAAACCGGGTCCCCGGGGATAATGCGTCTCTTTGGCCAGGGACTGGCCGGCCAGATCAGCTGGCTTTTGCCGTTTGCCCTGATCGGTCTTCTTGCCTGGTGGCGCAGGCCTGAATCGCTGTCAATCAAGGGTCTTGAGGGTACCGGGTTTTTCGGTGAGCGGGGGCTCACCCTCCTGGCACTATGCCTGTGGCTGTTCCCCGGGCTCCTCTATTTCAGTTTCACGACCGGGTTCTGGCATACCTACTACATGGCCACTATCGCCCCGCCACTTGCAGCTCTTGTCGGTATCAATGCCATGGCAATGTATGAAGCATACCGCATGGAAGGAATGAAAAGCTGGCTTTTTATCGCTGCAGTGCCGGTAACCGGGATAATCCAGGTGTTGTTCCTTTGTTACACTGCCGAATGGTCGGGGAGTTTAATTCCCCTCATCCTGACGGGAACGATCACCGTTACTATCCTGCTGGCAGCACTAAAATTACGCAAAAAAAACGGTACCGTAAATGTAGCAAAAACGGTGACCATCGTTGCAATCACGGTGCTTTTTGTAGCACCCCTGGAGTGGGCCTGCACACCGCTCTTCTCGGTAAGCGGGGGCATCCTGCCGGTAGCAGGTCCGCAGCTATTATCGGGCAATACCGGTGCAGGAACCAGAAATGGTTCTTCAGGTACTGAAGACGGGCTCTCGGCGCTCACCGTATTCCTGACCACGCACAACACTGGTGAGACCTGGATTGTCGCTGTCCCCAGCAGTATGGATAGTACGAGCCTGATCCTTGAAACAGGAGCTCCGGTTATGGCACTTGGAGGGTTTTCCGGATCCGACCAGATACTTTCTGTTGATAACCTCACGAACCTGATCATTGACGGTAAGGTACGCTATTTCCTCACCCGCGCCTCCTCCGGAGGGGGAGGAATGAGCTCGGGCAACAATGAGCTCTTCACCTGGGTAAGCGGGCATTGTACTGCTGTTCCTTCTTCTGAATGGAACAGTGACAATACTGCAACCGCGGGACAGAACCGCCCTTTTAGTGTGGGGAATAGCAACACCAGTTCACCAACAGGCCCGGACAGTACCTGGGGAAGCGGGAATGCCAGTCCCGGACAGGCAAACCAGAACTCCCTGTATGACTGTGGCGAGTACAGAACGCAGGTAAGCACATGAAACCATCAGGTATTTTTTGTGCAGACTGGGCCAAAAAAAAACTCGTTACATTTCATAACCATGAAAAGATCATCGAGTTTTTTCTCTTCGGGATTTTATCTTCTGTCGTAGACATCAGTTTATTGTTGTTTTTTACCGAAGGAATCGGTATTTGGTATCTTTACTCGGCTGCCCTGTCATATTGTTGCGGGATCCTGGTCAGTTATATCCTGAATAAATATCTCACGTTTAAGGATGGAAGCAGGAACTATATTGTCCAGTTTAGCAGTTTTGCGGGAATTTCGTTCAGCTGCTTTCTGGTGAACATATGTATAATCTGGCTGGCTGTGGAACAGTTTTCCCTGGATTACCTCACGGCAAAAATAATCGCAACGATGTGTTCGTTTTCCTGGAATTATTTCGGGCAGAGCAGAATCACGTTCAGGACCGGGAAATAATATGAACAACGACAGGGAAACAGAAAACCACGGCAAAACTGTTCCGGCACCAGCGTCTGGTAAGGAGGAGGCCACAGTCACAAAAAATCTGGTTAAATCCATCCGTGAAATAATTGATAGCATCGAAGAAGACAAGATACACGAGATGAATCTGCAGCTCGCCCTAGTCGAGGCCATTCGCGGCCGGGAGTGATTATTTCTTACCTGCCTCGCTTGTCAGGTACTGCATAATCCGGTCAATCACGAGGGGGTTTCTGGGCAGGTTGATATGGCAGTACTGGTCGGGTGCCGGCAGATGGTCCTCTCCATCACAGGATGCTGGCAGGATATCAAGAGATATCCCCGGAAGTTCAGACTCCCGGTGCGTCACGACACCATCACCATCAAGGGTCGACCGGTATTTTCCATCCTCACTTATCTCCCAGGTCTTTCCCTCAAACGTGGGGAAAAATCCGAAAACGTCTTTTGGATTTGCAGTCACGATAACCCGGTAGGTAATGTCTGGCCGTAATCCGGCAGTGCGAAGACGGTGTATGACCGGGCTTCCGGGCCGAACATCCTGTACGATCCGGTCAGCGGCCGGATCAAACCCCTTCGGGACAAATACACCGGTGAGCCGGTTGATTATCTCCTCACCACGTTTTGCATCATAAAAAAGTTCTGCAAGCGCCGAACCGTTATTGGGCGGGCCAAGACCGATCAGCTGCCGCACTGCCTGCTTCCGTTCTGTCCCGTCAACCACTTCAAGAAGGTAACGGACAATGCAGGTCCCGATCGAATGGCACACAATATCGACAGGTCCGGACCAGCCGCTCTCCTCCCGCACTTCCCGGAGGTAATCATGGAGTGATCCGGCAATCTCCGGCAATGCCGAACCCTTCATTGCTGTATGATCAAATTTCCTGTACGGGATTCCTGCTGCCTCAAGACGAACAACCAGTCTCTTCCAGATACCGGGGTGGCTGTTCCACCCGTGCACGAGAATCACCGGGTACCGATCACCGCTTATTGCAGTACTATTCGGTGCCGTGAACGAAAATGGTATGCGATCTGCGGATGAATTCATAAGAGATCAGGGAAATTGGGTGAGGGTATCGTATTGTCCGGTCAGGGCACCGGTATACATCATGGATGATTTTTAAAGTAACCTTAATATGGATCAACATGCATAAAGGAAAATCTACCAGGACAATCTTGAGGTGAAAAGATGAAGAAAGGTTTTGTTGCAGATATTGAAGAAGAAACGACAAAGAATACGGATTTCCGCAGGGTTCTCTATACGGGAAAATACTGCCAGCTCGTTTTGATGTGCCTCAAACCGCGAGAGGAGATCGGCGAGGAGACCCATGACGATGTTGATCAGTTTTTCCGTTTTGAAGCACAACGTAGTGAACACGTCAATGACATCGAACCTAAAGCTGTACACGATCTACTCTCCTCCTGAGCACCGGGATAAAGTTGTGCGCAGGACACGGCAGGAAGCTCTTGTACAGGAAGAGCATTTCAACGGGAAGACTACCGAGTAGATTTCTGCTGGATCATTCAGGTATCCCACGACACTTTTTTAAAATAATACACTGTTGACTGTGTGTGTTTTTAAGTTCATTCCCCCCTTTCGCCCCGTTCTCTATTTTCTCGATTATAATTCCACTCTTTTTCATCCAATACCTTTGACAATAATTCATGTACACTTCAATAAAATAAAAATGACAAGAATTATCGCTTCCCATACCAATGATCGCAGTCATCATAATTTGGTAAACCGGTTAGAGGGTGTATATTGAGAGTGAACACGCATCTTCAGCTGGTATTCAACATCTCCCGGCAGCTGAAAAATATCAGCCGTAGGCTGGTATCGGAACCAGCACCTCTCATAAATTTTACTCTGTTCTGCAAAAAGAGCGAACGAAAGAAAACCAGTCTGGAAAAAAATGGATTCCCTGACTCCCAATACCATGAATCATAAGGCAACAGAAGAGGCGTTGAGAGAGAGCAAGGAGAGCTTTAAAGCTCTGGCAGAGAACGCCAATGATGGGATCCTCATAGCTACGGCAGGGGGAGCCCATACATACGCTAACAGACGGGCAAGTGAAATAACAGGTTACAGTGTTGCCGAATTGCTAAAAACCAGCATTAAGGATTTGGCAGCCCCCGATGAAGTAAAGAACCTCATGGAAAAGTTCAGAAAAAGAATTTCGGGGGAGGATATTCCGAAACAGTATGAAACCGTAATCATCCGCAAAGACGGGAAAAGCGTACCAATAGAGTTCACCTCTGCAAAGACAATCTGGCATGGGCAACCCGCCATTATGGTCATCATCCGCGACATCACCGAGCGCAAGCGGGCAGAAGAGGTGTTGCGGTTGGTCCAGGAAAAATATACAAAGGCGTTCTTATTAGCACCCGATGCGATCACGATCAGCGAACTGGATTCCGGGCGATTCGTTGAAGTAAACGAAGCAGCAACGACAATCTTCGGGTACTCCCGTGAAGAGTTGATCGGAAAAAGTGCACTTGAACTGGGTATCTGGTTGAAAAAAGAAGACCGGGATACTTTCATCAACCAGATAAGGGAGCATACGAAGATATGCTATTACGAGATAATAGAGCGACGTAAATCCGGTGCACTGTATAATGCATCGATAACTGCCGATACAATTACCATTGGCAACCTCAGGTATCTCATCGCTATCGTCCGGGATGTCACAGAACGCAAACAGATGGAGGAGGCGCTGCGTGAAAGCGAGGAACGTTATAGAATTCTTACCGACGCTGCACATGATGTGATCTATACGTTGAGTCCGGAGGGCATGGTGACGTTTATGAATAGTGGTGGATCTGCATTAATCGGCATGCCCCCCGAA
>JAPKXT010000185.1 GCA_026394695.1 Methanoregula sp. | reverse complement strand
ATGGCAAAGAGATCTCGTCTCCCCTGGCTCATAATCGGCGGAATCATCATTCTCGTGATCATTGTTGCCGCCCTGTTCCTCATTAGTCCCTCATCGCAACCGATAAAAATACCGGCTCCAGCCATCATCTCGCCAACAGATTTTGTGGCTCCAACTGCTCCGCAACCCCCATCCTGTACCGTCGCAATCAACGGCCAGAAGGTACCGCCCTCCTCGATTCAGCTCGAGGTCATGGCCAATACATGTAGTGCAGGAGAAATTGCAGAACTCACGGTCTCTGTCAACGGGGCACAGAAAGGGAAGCTTGATGCCAGCCCGGGTGCGAGCGGGACCTTTGCCGGCACGTCCGGCACCAATTCTGTTACGGTAGTCGCGAAGTTCGCAAACGGTTCAGAGAAAGTAGTGTATATGGGTTCGGTAGGGTAAATTTTTTCTTTTTTGGATGAATAAACAGTCAACCAGGTATTGGTAAGAAAAAATTGAGAGGATTTTTCCATCATCAAAAATTCGTTCCCTGCAATAACCAGTTTCGGGCCGGTTTTTTAAAAAAGACACTCATTCTGGTATTTATTCTCATTATTTTTGAGATTATGACAATATTCCTAATACTATAATTATATATAGAGGCACATGTAAAGACACCGTACAAGAAGAGAATATATATGCAGTCATATGGGATTTATGGACCGGTACTTCTCACTACCCACCCGGCACCCCGGGGTTTCCTTTCCCGGTATCTCCTGGGTCTCACTCCGGTATTTTTAGCCGGCTTTTCGCTGCTGGTGTTGACCTGTCTGCAAAGTGTGGTTACTACCTTTCCTCCAACCCTGGTACAGTCACTCACAACACTTGTACCGGAACTGCCTGCATTCATCGACTTGACCGTGTTATTAATCGCACCGGTCGGTATCTTCCTTCTTTTCATCTATATCGGGGATGCAACAAACCATCCGGAAATGTGGATAGGGGCATCCCTGACATTACTCCTGAGTGGAATCGGCGCATTCTACCAGGTGCAAGGCATAGGTATCCCGACAATTTCCACCGCATACCTGCTCCTGTTCTTCCAGTGGACTGCCTACCTGACCCAGCCGTTCAGCGTTGTGGCATCCATTATTGTTATCGCAGGCACAGAACTGTTCCGGCGCTCTATCCTGTATACCATGATGCGGGATGTCGTGAGAATCACCGGGGGCGTCTGGACACAGGTAGAGCACCTGATCGCCTACCCGCAGATAGGCAGAATTATCATACAACAGAACCGGTTCAACCGTTTCATCCATGTCGGCACCATAATTCTTGCCGGAACAATGTACCGGGGAACGGATACGAGCAGAAACGGTACTGCTGGTACAAACGGGACGGGGACAGGATACACTCTCGTATCACCGGAAGGAGTTCACAGCCCGCTTGATTGTTTGTACGGGATCCGCAACCTGAAAAAAGTTAAGGAACTCCTGGAAAAAAAGATCCAGCAGTCATAAAAAGGATGGGGTATAGTCACATTCTCGCGACTAGACCTCGTGTTCAGGCAGGTTGATGATACGTTTGACGTTAACATTATCATTTTTATTTCTGTGATTATATCTCCCTGAGTACTCCCTGAAAGAGAGAGGTAATTTTTCTCGTCGGATACCACCTTTTAATACCAGTTTTCGTTTCAGGCATCCCCGGAATTCCTCCAGACCATTGATATGATTTCCTTTTCAATCGCTGTACTGTTTTTCGCCGTGATTAACAAGCCTGTGGATGTATCCGCGCCTTAGAAAAACGGGTTGCCGGCCGATTTTTGGAAAACACACTTTCATCAATATTAATTTCTATTTTTTTGAGGTTTTAACAATCTTTTTTACACCATAATTATATATAGAAGTAAAAATAAAGAGACCCGACAAGGTTAGAACAGCTATGGAATCGCAGGGTATTTACGGACCGGTACTTCTCACTACCCACCCGGCACCCCGGGATTTTCTTTCCTGGTATCTCCTGTGCTTCACACCCATGTTTTTTTCTCTCGTAATTGAATCATTCTCTCAAACGACCATTTCTGGGTTTATTTTGGAAAAAAACCACAATTTTGTATTTATTTCCATTTTATTGACTATATAGAAGTATTCAAAAAACAATAAGTATATATAGAAGTGGAATTAAAGAGACCCTACAAGGTACGAAAAGCTATGGAGTCGCAGGGTATTTATGGACAGGTTCTTCTCACTTCCCATCCGGAAGCCTGGGGCTTTCTTACACGGTATCTCGTGTGCCTCACCCCCGTATTTTTAACCGTCTTCTCCCTGCTAACCTTGTCCTGGCTGCACAACATGGTTGCTGCCATTCCTCCGATACTGGTACAGTCGTTCGAAACGATCGTACCGGAACTCCCCGCGTTCATCGACATAACCGTGTTATTGATCGCACCGATCGGTATCTTTCTTCTGTTCATCTACATTGGAGATGCAACGGACTATCCCGAAATTTGGATAGGTGCCTCCCTGACAATACTCCTGAGTGGCATTGGTGCATTCTTCCAGCTACTGGCTATAGGTATCCCGACAGTTTCTGCCGTATACCTGCTTACGCTCTTCCAGTGGACTGCCTGCCTCATCCAGCCGTTCAGTGTTGTGGTATCCATTATTCTTATCATACATACAGAAATATTCAGGCGCTCCATCCGGTACACCATTATGCGGGATGTCGTAAAAATTAACGGAGGAATCTGGACAAAGGTGGAGCACCTGATCATTTACCAGCAGATGGGCAGAATTATGGTAAAACAGAACCGGTTTGAACGGTTCTTCCATGTCGGCACGATAATTCCTGCCGGATCATTATACCCGGAAAAGGATACGAGCAGAAGCGGTATAGCAGGCACAACCGGCACGGGGACAGGATATGCTCTCGTATCACAGGGTGGAGCACGCGGCCCTCTCGATTGCCTGTACGGGATCCGTGATCCGGAAAAAGCAAAGGCAATCCTGGAACAAAAGATTCGGCGGCCATGACCGGATCAATAGACAAAAACCGGCCCGGCATGATAGTATCGTATTATTAATTCTGGTATGAGATCATACCAGAGGCTCCTGGCAACCGTTTACCGGGCAGAAACGAAACACCATCTCCCGGGTTTGCACCGGATATTGGCGGTTCGAAAAAGTCCGGACTCTATCTGGCAGGGCAGGGAACGTTTTTTTTGGGCACACTGGATATCGTAGGACATTTTTGATAATGGAAAATACAAATTGTTAAAAAAATCCCCCAGGCCACATATTTCCTGTTCTTTTATCACGTCTGTGCCGGATGGGAACTGCCTTCTGCCGGCCGCAGGAGTCCCCTCTGCCAGATATCATAGACCAGGGCCTTCAGACTCTCATAAAAATCCCGTGCCGCGGAATAGGGGCCGGTGAAGGGCTGGGATATCGCGATGAACAGGTCAGGAGGTGCCTGAGTCATAGTTATGGCAGGTGTTGTTGCCGATGACGCGGTTGGCTCTTCCGTGAGCGATCCGGTAGAGCGGGCAGGTACTGCTGTTCCGGTACCAACAGCAGGAGTTGGGGATTCTGTCCCGGAATCGTGAGGACCCGCTGTTGTGTAACATGAATCTCCGGAAAAATAGGGATAGCCTTCCGGACAGCAGTGGCCTTCACTGGCATCGTATTTGAAAAATCCTTTTTCGCATTCATGGCATTTCCCTTCGTAGTAAAACGGGTGATCCCCCGGACAGCATGTACCGGATGCCTCGTCATATGAACTGCCCTTCTGGCACTTCCAGCATTGCGCATCAAAATAATACGGGTAGCCATTCTGGCAGCACTGGCCGCCACTGGTATCATATTTTGAATATCCCTGTTCACACGGGAAGCACTGGCCATTATAGTAAAACGGGTGATCTCCCGGACAGCATGTACCGGATGCCTCGTCATATGAACTGCCCTTCTGGCACTTCCAGCACTGTGCGTCAAAATAATACGGGTAACCGTTCCGGCAGCACTGACCGCCACTGGTGCTGTATTTTGAATATCCCTGCTGGCACTGGTAGCACTGGCCATTGTAATAATTCGGGTAATCGCCAGGGCAACACATACCGGATCCGGAATCATAGACACTTCCCTGCTGACATTGCCAGCATTGTCCGTTAAAATAATACGAGTATCCCGCCGGGCAGCAATGTCCCGCACTCGTCCCGAACGTGTAATACCCTGATGAACATTCGTGGCACAGACCATTATAGAAGAAAGGGTAGCCATCCGGGCAGCATTGTCCCCCGCTTGAATCATATTTGTAATAACCCTGGGAACACGAGTGGCACTGGCCATTATAGAAGAAAGGATAACCATCCGGGCAGCATTGTCCCCCGCTTGTCGTGTAGATATGATATCCCGGGTTGCACGAGGGGCTGCTTACGTAATAATAATCAGTGGCACCACCGGATGTCCCGCCACCGCTACTGCCGCCTCCATCAGGACAGGGTTCACCGTTGGTAAGCATGACACAGTGACCCGGGCCAACCGGGGGAACATCCAAATCGGCGGATACGGGAAGAATAAAAAATGGGATCAGGATGACGAGTCCGATGACGATGAGCACCCGGATCTCCGGTCTGCGGGAAGTATTCCGGTTCATGTCCCAAAACCCCAAGGGCGATAGGTGATAATACGGTTTCGAGATAATAAAGATATGGACGCCGGGGATTCCCTCTGGTCCGGGTGTCAGGAGGGGAGAACGGGTATTGTTATCTCGTTTGAGTTTAAGACATGGTAATAATTATCGAATCACTGAAGGGCACACAAAACAGAGGTCCATTGCAATCATCGTTTGCCTGCGCTGGTCTGCTCCTTCTCAATTGTGGGGAGATATCATATCAGGGACTTTTTTTATAGCAAAAACAGGGCAGATATTTTCCGGGAATATCCGAATTTACCGGTTTTTTTAACGTGTGTCGTTCCCTGCGTAGTTTTTTACGACAAGGGCAATCCCGTACGGCGAACCTGTCACAAACCTACATTTTCCACCAGGCCATTTTTCCCTGCTCCACCAGCAGGGGAAACCCGCACACAGCAAAAAAGAGTAGATGTTTTTAATAATCTCCCATTC
>JAPKXT010000226.1 GCA_026394695.1 Methanoregula sp. | reverse complement strand
AAACTGGCAGCTGAGGAGGCGGAGGCATGAAAAAGATCGCAACCGGTCACAAGCCTGTCGCAGAAGCAGGAAAACAGGTCCGGCCGGCAGTGATCGCCGCGTCCCCGATTACCCCCCAGACAGAGATTGTCGAACAGATCGCAGAATTTGTTTCCACAGGAGAACTTAAAAGTCGTTATATCCCGGTGGAAAGTGAACACTCCGCGATGGCCGCATGCATTGGGGCAAGTATTACAGGAGTACGGACGTTCACCGCGACCAGCTCCCATGGCCTTTTGTATATGCACGAAATGACCAACTGGGCCGCAGGCGCACGCCTTCCCATCGTCATGGCAAACGTAAACCGGTCCATTGGTCCCGGCTGGAATATCTGGGCTGAGCATACCGATGCAATGCAGGAACGCGACACCGGCTGGCTCCAGGTATACGTGAGTACCGTGCAGGAAGCGTACGATACGACCCTGATGGCATTCCGGATTGCCGAGCACAACGATGTGCTATTGCCGGTGATGGTGAACCTTGACGGTTTTTCCTTAAGCCATATCATGCAGCCGCTTGATACTGTCGAATTAGGTGATTTTATTCCGCCGATGCATCTTCCCCATGCGATTGATCCGAAGCATCCGGCCGGATATGGGGGACTTACCGGCCCCGACCAGCATTTTAAATTCCGCTGGGATATCGAACGCTCGATGCGTGACTCGGTAAAGGTAATTCAGGCAACCGAAAAGGACTTTTCACAACGTTTTGGCAGGAAGTACGGGTTCACCGATGACTACCAGTGCGATGACGCTGATGTGGTCGTTGTATCGATGGGCACACTGGGCAAGGAAGCCGAAGTTGCAATCGATATACTCCGTAAGGAAGGCATCAGGGCAGGTTCAATGCGCCTGCGCTGGCTGCGCCCGTTCCCAAAACTCGATCTCAAAGGCAAGGATATCGTCGTGATCGACCGGGACTACTCGTTTGGCTTTGGGGGCATACTCGCAAAATCCATCCAGGCCCAGCAGAAGACCGATGTCTACAGCGTGATCGCCGGTCTTGGCGGGCAGGAAGTCACGTACGAAGATATTGCGGATTTCATCCGGAAGCGTCGCATGGGTGAGGAGTTCTGGTTCGGGGTGAATGACTATGTATGAGATCCGCATTCACTCCCGGGGCGGGCAGGGCGGGGTCACTGCCGCACGCCTCCTTGCACTCTCCGCAATCCATGATGGTAAGTACGCAACCGCGTGCCCATTCTATGGGGCCGAACGCAGGGGTGCACCGATCGTGTCGTTCGTCCGGATAGATGATAAACCGATCAAGATTTACAGCCAGATAAAAAAACCCGATATGGTCGTGGTGCTCGATGCCAGCGTCATGGATGTTGTCGATGTACTGCAGGGATTGAAGAAGGGCGGTCACGTCTTCATCAACAGTGCGGGCAAGAGAGAATTTGCAGGGTTTTCGGCCAGTCATGTTGACCTGACCAGTATTGCACTTAAGGAAAATCTTGTGGTTGCGGGAAGCCCCATCTTAAACACACCAGTTCTCGGGGCACTCGCAAAGATGGGGATCATCTCGGTTGATTCGGCAAAGAAATCAATCCGTGAGATGTTTACCGATGAACGGAATGTCAAAGCAGCTGAAGCGGCATACAAGGAGGTGAGCGCATGAGTTCTGTGCGGGAACGCCTCGCGATTAGCCATCCAAAGGAGGGCGCTGCCGGACAGACCGGCTCATGGCGGGTGTTCAAACCCGTACTTGACCGGGAGAAATGCAATGCCTGCGGGCTCTGCGCCATGTACTGCCCCGACAATGCGATCGATGCTGATCTTAACATCGATCTCAGGTTCTGCAAGGGTTGTGGTATCTGCGCAAACGAATGCCCGAAAAAAGCGATTGAAATGGTACGGGAAGAGAAATAAAAGCAGTTCCCCCCGCCTGCAACATTTTTTTAAAAATCCCGGGATTAACCTCCCCGCAAAAAGGGGATTTCTTGAAAATTGGGCTCTGTAGAAATGCCCAGAAATATTAAATCATAACACACTTGGGGGCTTTTGGTTTCACCTCCGCCCCCGCCGCTTGGGCATCCCCCCACATTGCGATTGCCTCTCATAAGGTTAACCAGATTGCAGAAGGGGGTCAAGGGGATACAGCCCTTGGGCTGCCTCCCCCTCTGGGGGAGAGAGGGGGTCACCTTCGTATTTTTTTAAGTCAACGAAAAGATGAACAAAATCAGGTTTTCTACAGAGCCGAAAATTGCTTATTTCTCTTCTATCTTTTTACTCACCGGGTTTGTCATTTGCCATATACTCGAGATCAAACTTATAGAAATGCGTAAACCCGCAGTTCTGGCACCTGACAGTAAAATGCCGGCACCCTATGGTAATATCATGGGGACCTGTCACATGGCAGTTCCTGCACTCAACGGTTTGTGCAAGGTTCCAGACATCATAGCATCCTATTTTGTTGAACGTGCCTGGCCTGGTGACATCCTCAATACGGGGAATAAAAACACGCGTCGCCCCGCAGTTATCACACATCACCTGAGCCTGAAACGGTACTGCATTTATGATCTGGTCTGCCACCTTTTTGCAATGATAGCAGTCAGTACTGAACTTCATGGAAATGAACCGATCGCTCATGGAAAATATTGGATGTGTCCGGGTTCATTAACCTGTTGCAGGATTTTTTCCCGGCCCAAATATATCTGCATCCGGAAAAAAGATCCCACTACTGATTGTCATGAAACGGTATCCGGAGCATCAGATTAATATCATCGCAATTAGCCAAAAATATGCGAAAGGATTCATTGAAATCAAAATGCCCGCGAATTATTCCACCATTTTAGACTTCAAACGATTATTTGGAATTCACCGGGTAAAATAATCAAAATTGAGAGAATAAATTTATTTACCGGGCAAAAACAATTTACTTCATATGAAGAAATTTCTTGGTTTTGTTATTCTTATGATCGCTTTTATCTGCTTCACGGGATGTACCCAGACGACTGTACCAGAAGCGGTCACTACGCCACCGACTACGATTCCTACTTCCGTTCCAACTACGGAATTAACCCTTGCACCGACAACGGTACCTGCAACGGTTGTGACAACCGTGTTTCCTGTAGCAACAAGAACCATGTCTCCATCCATAAAGGTCGTCACTACCATCTATATGCGAAATAATACCTTTGTTCCCCAGGAACTGACCGTTCTTCCCGGGACCGGGATTACATGGATAAATGATGATTCTGTTGTCCATTCCGTAAAAACAATCGGGAACGCTACCGGAATGTTTAATTCCGGAGATCTCGTCCCCGGTTCACAATGGAGTTATACATTTGGCCATCGTGAAGGCAGATACGAATTCACCTGCTCGTACCACCCGGAAATGAAAGGTGCGATAATTATCAAAAATGCTGATACCCGGCTAAATTAACAACATCAGCCAGATCCACCTTTCTTTTTTTTATTCATGAGTAACGGTTATTCTTGCACTAAAGGTTATGGCGATCAAAAGTGTCTGGTACATTCCAAAGGTTGCTAAAAATACCGGGAATGCCGAAAAATAAAAAATAAAAAAATGGTTATGGATTAATAGTCGCCCATACCGGGGGGCATACCGCCCATTCCGCCCATGCCACCGGGGGGCATACCACCCTCGGGTGCATGGCTCTTGGACGATGCAATGACATCGTCAATGCGCAGGATCATGATGGCTGCTTCAGCAGCTGATGAGATTGCCTGTGTCTTGACGCGGAGAGGCTCGACAACACCGGCTGCCTTCATATCGACAGCCTTGCCCTCATATACATTCAGGCCGTGCGTCTTCTTGCCCTTTTCGTGTGCTGCACGAATGTCGACAAGCATATCGATGGGGTCAAGTCCTGCATTCTCTGCAAGGGTGCGCGGGATGACTTCAAGCGCAGATGCGAACGCTTCGATGGCGAGCTGTGCCCTGCCACCAACGGTTGCACCGTACTCGCGGAGACGGAGCGAGAGTTCGGTCTCAATTGCACCGCCACCGGCAACAACCTTCTTGTCCTCAACGACTACGCCGACTACCCGGAGTGCGTCATGGATTGCACGTTCGAGTTCGTCAACTACGTGCTCAGTGCCACCCTTGATGATAATTGATACTGCCTTGGGATTCTTGCACTGCTCGACAAAGGTCATCTCTTCGCCAGAAACCTTGCGCTCCTCAACAAGTCCTGCCTTTCCGAGTTCTTCCTTGCTGATGGCGTCAATCGAGGAGACGAGACTGGCACCGGTTGCACGGGCGAGCTTTTCCATGTCGCTCTTCTTGACGCGGCGGGTTGCAAAGATTCCTGCCTTTGCTAGGTAGTGCTGGGCAATATCGTCAATACCCTTCTGGCAGAAAAGAACGTTTGCACCGCTCTTGACAATCTTGTCAACAATGCCTTTGACCATCCGCTCTTCCTCATCAAGGAACGCCTGGAGCTGGTCGGGGCTGGTGATATTGATCTCTGCGTCAACTTCAGTCTTCTTGAACTCGACTGCAGCGTTCAGTAAAAGGATCTTTGCATTGGTGACTTTCTTTGGCATCGACGGGTGAACTCTCTCCTTGTCAATGATTACACCCTCAATGATCTCTGAGTCATTGAT
>JAPKXT010000043.1 GCA_026394695.1 Methanoregula sp. | reverse complement strand
CACCAATGCAGAGGAAAAGATCCCGGTCAAGCTTCACTTCTTTGGCGATGGTTATGAATACCAAAAGGAAGTCGGCGGGAGAAAGTGCTGGGCTATCCCCATCATGCAGGGTGAATACATCGGCGAAGAAGAGTTTGGCATAGTCAAGGGTGTTGCCGGCGGTAACTTCTTTGTGATGGGCGAGACCCAGATGGCAGCTCTCATGGGCGCAAAGGCTGCCGTTGATGCGATTGACAAAGTCCCGGGCACCATCACGAGTTTCCCTGGCGGTATCGTTGGGAGCGGTTCAAAAGTTGGCAGCTTAAAATACAAGTTCATGATCGCTTCGACCAACGAGAAGTACTGCCCGACACTCCGGGAAAAAGTGCCTGACTCAAAGGTCCCGGTAGGGATCAAGGCAGTCTATGAGATTGTCATTGACGGGATTGATGAAAAGTCTGTTTCAGCGGCAATGGCCGCCGGTGTCAGGGCAGCAGCCATGGTACCGGGCGTGAAGTTCATCTCTGCCGGTAACTTTGGCGGTACCCTCGGACCATTCAAGATAGAACTGCACAAAGTTCTCTAAATCTCTTTTTTTTAAATAATTCAGTGTTGACGGTGTGTTTCTCTTTAAAAAAAACAATCCCCCACGGCAATCGATTGGTATTTATATTTTTATTGCCGATTCTTTTGTTAACGAAATTTTCGGCGATAACATGATCACCCTCACACCACAAGACGTAAAACAGCGGTTCGGCCCCCTGTTTGCGCAGAAATTTCTCGTAATGGTGGATGAACGAGCTGGCATGGCAGAGATCATTGAACAATGCCGTGCCCGGGGGACCATTGAATGGGATGCGATGAACCGGCGTCGAGCCGGAGGAGTTGTCACCGGGTGCCGGGTTGACGGTACAACGATGATCCTCCATGCAAAGCTCGGGCGGTTTCCTGCCAGCTTTGGTGCAGCATCATGTGATATTGGCGGCCAGGCTCTCGAAGGAGTAGAAGTATCAGGAAACGAAGTAATTACTTCGTGGGCCGGTATCGCAGGTGCCGGAGTCGGGGTTGCTGCTTGTCTTCCCCAGTCCCCGGGGGTGCTCCGTTCTGAGTATCCCAGTGAAGAGGATCTCAGGGTAGGGGGGGCACGGACAAACCGGGTCCGGATCGTTTCGCCACGCTACGAGAAAGTGTGTTTCGGGATAGATGATACCGATACAAAAACACAGGGGGCGACATGGGTGACGGCCCTGAAATGTGCCGAAGCCTGCAGGATTGAAGGGATTGAATTTCTGAATATGCGCCTTGTTCAGCTCAACCCGGCTGTCCCGTATAAAACCACCAATTGTGTCAGCTCGGCACTCAACTTTGCCGTAAAACCTGAAAAGGTTCAGGAACTTCAGGAGTACGTCAGGACATTTGTTGAAGCACAAACGTTTTCGGCGGATACCGGAATAGCGTATTATCGTGGCATTGTTTTCCCAATGGAGTCTCCGGCGTTCAAATGGGTGAAGACCGAGATTATGACACTTGACCAGGCAGAGCGTGAAGCAAAAACCCTCGGCATCGGGTTCCTTGACAATAATGGAAGGAAAGGGCGGATCGGAGCACTTGGTGCAGTACTCTGGGGCAACAAGGGAATTGAAGCGGCAGGACTCTATGGCGAACCTTTCTGACCCGTATGTTATTCACTACCCGCGGATTGTTGCAGTAGCTGATGTAACAGGAAGCAATGTTGAGCTTATTGAGTTCTTTGACTGCGTTGGCGGGGCAATGTGGTCAAAGCACCACTATGCCCAGAGCCCGTTGGTAAAAAATGTCCGCTGTGTCGGCCAGACCATGCGGTACCTGTTGACTCCGGGCACCGTGGACCTTGCACTTGAAGGATCCCGGTTTCCGGCCGGGATCTCCTCCTGCGTAGTCGATACCTCTGAGATTGCTGTCACCTACATAGGAATGGGAGGCGGGGGTGTGGGGGCCGCAGCCTGCCGGTCAGATGCACAGGGTGTATTGAGAAGCCGGAGTGATCCTGCTGGCGGGGGAAAAGTTGCCGGTGCCACCATCTGGCTGCCCCGGTACCAGCGGGTGCTCATCGGGGTTGACGATACGGATACCCCCGACGAGGGAGCAACCTGGACGCTTGTCCATAATATTGCAAGGGCTGTAGAGGATGAACAATCGGTATACCTCTCGCACACGATCGTACAGCTCTTCCCGGTGCCGTACCGCACAAAGAACTGCGTGAGCCTGGTTGCAGAGTTTGCCACTACGGATGCCCGGGGACTCACGGACCGGTTCCGGCAGCTCCTTGAAAAGTATACCCTCTCTGAGAAAACCGGGATGGCGGTCTATACCGGTTTTTCCCTATCAGCGAACCTGCTGGAATATGGGCGAAAGGTAAAACGAGGAGAGGTAAAACACGGGGTTCTTGAGAACCTTGACGACAAGGACCTGCGGATTGTCATGAACGGCAGGGGCATTATCGGGGCGGTTGCGGCCATCCCGTTTTACACGCGGTACGGGGAGGCGCTGGAACTATGCAGTGGACAGAGCTGAAAGCCCGGCTCCTTGCTGCCGGTTCGGTGAATCTCTCCGGGGAACCTGCAGACCAGTACATAGCACGCTCATCGGCAGGTCCCGGTGCCGGGGGGAGTGGGGCAGTCTTCTTCTCAATGGGTGCTCACCGGGTCAAGCTTGCGCTCGATCCCCTGAGCCCAATTGAGATCGTTCACCGTGGCAATGGTGTTGCGGATCTCTGGTATGAAGGAACAATCATACCGGGCCGCCTCCTTGAACCGGGGTTCCACTGCCCGGACCAGGCATTCATCACCGTGACCGGCAGTTGTATATTCAAATGCCGTTACTGTTCCGTTCCCCACCTGTCCGGGCAGCGCAAGAGTATTGAGGAGATCATGGCAATGGTCGAATCAGTCCGGCACCGGATTGGCGCGATATCCATCACCAGCGGTGTCCTCGAGAGCATTGAGGAGGAGGAATCCTATGTGCTCGAGGTGGTAAAACACCTCCTGGTTTATAAACTCCCTATCGGTGTCTCCATCTACCCCACTGACCAGACTCCCGACCGGCTCAATACGCTCGGTGTTGCAGAAGTGAAGTTTAACATTGAGGCGGCAACCCCCGGGCTTTTTGCAACTATGTGCCCGGGCCTCAGGTATGACCGTCTCTGGCAGGTGCTTGAGCGTTCCGTGGAACTCTTCGGGAAAAACCGTGTCTTTTCCAATGTCATCGTGGGGCTTGGTGAGACTGATGCGGAGATGGAGACCTGCATCGGCAGGCTGACATCCCATGGGGTTATTCCGGTGCTTCGCCCGCTCAATCCCGTTGCCGCTCTCACCGGTTTTGCCCGTCCGTCAGCAGAACGGATAAAAAAGATTTTTATTATGCATGAACGGGCACTTGCCGCAGCGGGACTTGATCCACGCGAGGCACGTACCATGTGCACGAATTGCACCGGTTGCGATCTTGTGCCGGGGAGGGATTGATGAAAGGAGTGGACGTGATCGCACAAGCTCTCCTTGCCTGCACCGACCGGCAGTATACCGTACCGGGATTTCCCATCACCGTGCTTGGCGAACGGACACAGGCAGAGATGGTGATCAATGAGAAGACGGCGCTCGAATATGCACTCGGGGATTCGCTCTCCGGTAGGCGGGCTGCCGTGATCATCAAGAATGTTGGTGTGAACGCGTGTGCAGATCCCCTGCTCCAGGCAACAGCACAGGGGCTCATCGGGGGAGTAATCCTTGTCACCGGGGATGACCCGGAAGCAAAGGGCTCACAGACCGCCCAGGACTCGCGCTACTACGGGGAACTTGCTGAACTGCCGGTGATAGAACCCGATGAGACCACCTGTTATGCCGGTGTGGAAGCGGCGCTTGAAGCGTCAGAGCAGTTCTCCCGTGTGGCGATGCTCCGCCTGACACCGCAGATCCTTGAGGGGGAGGTAACCCTTAATCCTGTTCCCCGGAACGACCGGAAAGGGAGGCTCTCCGACCGGACATGGACCATGAACGGCAGGGTTACTGCAGCAGAAGAACTGTACCGCACCATGTTTGCCTGGTCGACCGGTTCAGCGCTGAACCAGTGGAAGGGCGAACCCGCCGGGGTTGGAGCAGCACCAGGAAGGTCTAGAATTGTGACGGTGCATCCCCTGCCTGAGCAGGCAGCCGGGATGCACGAAGTTCATGAATATGGGCGGACCTTTGTCCGCGACCACCTCGGTATCCAGCCACCGCTACCGCAGGAACGCCCGGAAGCGATGGAGGACCGGGGCTATTACCGCACATTCTGCACCGCATGCCCCTTCAAACTCCTGATGAACGTCTTAAAGGAACGGAATATGACGATGATCTGCGATGCAGGGTGTTCGGTTCTCGGTATGACTCCACCGTATGAACTGGGTGTCGCCAGCTATGGGATGGGTGCCAGTATCGCGGTTGCTGCATGGAGTACAAAAGTCGCTCTCATCGGTGACTATGCCCTGCTTCACTCCGGCCTGAATGCACTCATCGACATCTATGAGAAACAGCTCCCGTTCCTGTGTATTGTCATGAATAACAAATGCACGGCAATGACCGGCAAACAGCCAGCCTATGATCCTGTACCCTACATTTCATGGGCAGACCCGGTTATCTGCCGTGCCGATGATGAACTGATGCTGAAAACCGAGCTCGTGGTAACGGACAGACCGCGGACGCTTGTGGTAACCGGGACATGTCCGGAGGGAAGCAGCCATGAAACCGTTGCATATTGAGATCTGTGACGTGACACTAAGGGACGGGGAGCAGACGCCGGGCGTATCGTTCTCCTGCAAGGAAAAGGTGGATATTGCGACCATGCTGGATGAGATCGGGATCGAGGTCATCGAGGCCGGGTTTCCTGCCGTCTCCGCAAACGAGAAACAATGCGTGAAAACGATAGCGAACCTCGGCCTGAACGCCCGCATCTGCGGCTTTTCCCGTGCCCGGGAACCGGATATCCAGACCGCGATTGACTGCGATGTTGACATGGTGAGCATCTTCATTCCGACCTCGGAGCTGCACGTCCGGCTCAAGTTCAAAAAGCCCCGGGAACAGGTACTGGAAGACGCCCTGAAGATGATCGATTTTGCCCGCGATCATGGTGTGCAGGTCAGGTTTGCCGCCGAGGATGCTTCCCGTACCGATCTCCCGTTCTTAAAGGAAGTCTACCGTCGGGCAGCCGAGCACGGGGCAGTCCTGCTCAGCTTTGCCGATACCGTTGGTTGCCTCATTCCCTCCGAGATGCACCGGATCATGACGGAACTCGTTGCCTCCGTTGACCGCCCCTTCTGCGCCCACTGCCATAATGACATGGGCTGTGCCGTTGCAAACACCATCACCGCTGCTGAAGCCGGGGCGTTCCAGCTCCACACCACGGTGAACGGGATTGGTGAACGGGCGGGGAACGCATCTTTAGAAGAGGTGCTCGTTGTGCTCCGCATGAAAAAAGGGATCGACCGGTACGACCTTTCCCGCCTTACGGAGCTCTCGCACATGGTGGAGAAATATTCCGGTGTCACCCCGCCCCGCAACAAACCCGTAACCGGGGAACTGGCCTTCTCGCACGAGAGCGGCATCCACATTGCGGCAATTCTTGACGACCCGGCGTCCTACGAGTACTTCCCCCCGGATATGGTGGGGAGCGAGCGGAGGTTCATCCTCGGGAAACATACGGGGAAAAAGGCGCTTGAGCATGTCATGGCCTCGCTCGGCTGCCAACTTTCCTACAAGCAGGTCTGCCGTGTCCTTGACCTCGTCAAGGACCACTCAGAACATAAATGTAACATCACCCCTGATGTCTTAAAAAAACTGATCCGGAAAGCACAAGAGGAGAATGCCTGATGGGGACATTGTCAGAGCGGATCCTTCACGGGACTGCCGGGGAGTATGTTGACCGGGCTGTCGACCGTGCCTATGTCCATGATGGGACTGGCGTGCTTACGCTCGAATCATGGAAGAGTATGGGTGCAAAAAGGATACAGGATGCGACACATCTGCATGTCCTCTTCGATCACATCGTCCCGGCCAATAACAGCACGACGGCGACGCTCCAGCACGAGCTGCGTGAGTTCGCCCGCAGTTCATTCCTGCACTTTTCCGATATCGGTGGTGGTATCTGTCACCAGGTCATGAGCGAGGGGGTGGTGCTTCCCGGTGAGGTTGTGGTTGGCGCTGATTCCCACAGCTGCACACTCGGGGCATTCGGTGCGTTTGCCACGGGTGTCGGAGCGACCGATATGGCGGCGATCTGGATGACCGGGGAGACCTGGTTCCGCGTTCCGGAATCGATCGGCATTCACCTGTCAGGGGCCTTTACGGGTGCATCCGAGGCAAAAGACCTCGCACTCACGTACGTCAACAGGCTCGGTATGGACGGCGCAACCTACCGGGCGCTGGAATTTACCGGTGAAGGTACTACCGCGATTCCTATGGACGACCGCCTCACGCTCTGCAACCTTGCCGTTGAGACCGGGGCAAAGGCGGGGATGTTCTATGCCGATGATATTACCGTGCAGTACCTGGCACAGGCAGGGCACACGGTTCAGCCACAGGAACCAGAGCCGTGCAGGTATATCCAGTCGTTTGATTTCGATCTTATGGATATTGTTCCGGTCATTGCGGTGCCTCCCCGTGTGGACACGATAAAACCCGTGTATGACCTCGCAGGGCTGCCGCTTGACCAGGTATTTGTGGGCACCTGCACGAACGGGCGCTATGCCGACCTCGCACGGTTCGCACGGATCGTGAAAGGCAGAAAAGTTGCCATCCGCACCATTGTTGTTCCTGCCTCCCGGGCCGTGCTGCAGGAAGCGATCCGGACAGGTGTGCTTGATGATATTGTGGAGGCCGGATGTACCATCGGTACCCCCGGGTGTGGTCCCTGCCTTGGTGCTCATATGGGAGTACTGGGGGAAGGGGAAGTCTGCCTGTCAACGGCAAACCGGAATTTCAAAAACCGCATGGGTGTTGGCGGGGAGATTTACCTGTCATCAGTTGCCACGGCGGCAGCCAGCGCACTTGAAGGCGAAATATCCGTTCCCGGGGGGTCCCGATGAAGGGTAAAGGGCGTGCAGTCTGTGTTGGTGCAGATATTGATACGGACCTTGTGATTGCCGGGCGATACCTGCGGACAAAGGACCGCAGTACCTGGGTTGCGCATGTGTTCGAAGATCTCGATCCATCGCTTGCCGGCCGGATGAACGGTGCGGTGATCGTGGCAGGGAAAAATTTCGGCTGCGGCTCATCCCGGGAACAGGCAGCGATCGCGATTAGGGAGGCCGGGGTGGTTGCAGTGGTGGCGCCATCCTTTGCCCGGATATTTTTCCGGAATGCGATCAATGTCGGGCTCCCGCTCATCGAATCTGACCTTACCTGCAGGGAAGGGACAGGGGTCTCATTTAATCTTGCCGAAGGATGGGTTGAGGCAGGGGGTAAGAAGTCTGCCACCCGCCCGCTCTCCCCGAAGATGCAGGAGATCCTTGCCTCGGGCGGTCTTGTCAACTACTGGAGGACCCACGGATGATCTTTCCTGAACAGTGCAAGCATGTCGGGTATGCTTCAACAAAACCCTGTGGCGATAAGGTGTATTTCCTGAGCCGTTTTCTCGTGCGGGATACGGGTAAAGGTTACGAACTTCTTGAGGTTACCCCGGACCCGGCCGGGAGCGGCATGATGCGCACCATCATCGCATCAAAAGTGATCGCAACGAGCGGGGAAACCTATCGCTACCCCGAGAAGGTGCAGATCCATGACCGCACGAGACTTATCGGGCTTGCGCTCGATACGGGCTTCCGCTGCACGATCTTTACCGGGCTGGACGAACACATGACGTTCGTGTTCGATCCCGATCAGTCCGGGCTGCTTAAAATCCATGTCTATGATGTAACCCCTCCCCGCCCGAGTCTCTCTGCCTGTATCCGGGAGCTGGAGTCTGCCGGGCTCTTTGGGGATCTTTCAGTCCTGTTCTGCCATCATACCCGTGATATCAGGCAGGTGCAGGCCGATGTCTTCCCCTGCCGTGCCGCCGGGTATACCCGCACGCTCGATGCCGACCCGATGCAGGGTGGTGAACGGGTGGCCGGTTGCCTGACAAGTTCGCAGTTCTACACTGAGTGTTACGGCAAGGATTTTGTGCTGGAGAATATCTGCCCGCTGGAATTCCTGCAGGAGGAACCGTTCATTGCCCGCTGCTGCCGCTCCGAACGTGAGGGCATCGGGCTATACAATGGGAAGTTCGGTGCTGTGGTCCACTGGGGTGCAGGCCCGGCGCAGATTGCCCGTGCGGTGAATGACCTTATGGCGCAGTGGAGGGCGAAATGACACGGGTTGCCATTGTTGAAGGGGACGGGATTGGTCATGAGGTGATCCCGGTCGCACAAAACGTTCTTGAACTGCTCCATCCCGAGTACGAATACTTCCCGGTTGATGTAGGGTACCACCGCTGGGAACAGACCGGATGCCCCTGTGAAGATCACGATATTGCCGAACTGAAGACCGCAGATGCGATCCTGTTCGGGGCAATTACGACTCCCCCGGTAAAGGATTACCAGAGCGTAGTGCTGCGGATCAGGAAAGCCCTTGACCTCTACGCAAACCTGCGACCTGTCAAAGGTTCCGGGTTCGATATCATGATCGTGCGGGAAAACACCGAGGGACTTTATTCCGGCATCGAGGAG
>JAPKXT010000015.1 GCA_026394695.1 Methanoregula sp. | reverse complement strand
GACGAGCTTGGAGTGTCCCTCATGTCTTGTGGTTGGGGAAATCTCTACAACTTTCGACAATATTATCGCCTCATGTTATGTTGAGTTGTTCATACTGCTGTACAAAATTTGCTTTATACTTCTCTCATCTCTAGAGATAATTGACCGTACAAAGTACGTTCAATCTATTTTACACGATAGATTTTATAACCCTTATTATCTGATTCTCGCAAGTAGGAAACAAGGAAAATATTTCGTAATTACTATCGTATAACCAAAAAAAGTCGGCATACGCGTCGTGCTGGTGAATGCTCTCTTCATTCGTCTGCTTAATCGTGATTACCGAATCGCCGGCCAGGTACTCAAATTCAGCGAGTACTTTTTTTGCCATCTCGCGAACACAGTCTTCAACGAACCGCGGATTCTTGTGCGCGGCAAGGACCACGGCACCTTCATCACCCCGCTTGAGTAACTCGTAGATGCCGGCACTCATCGACTCTTTCAAGATCCAGATAATCTTTTCAAGGTCGACGTCCTGGTCATCGTCAGTTTCAATACAGAGAAATCCCCTGCCCCGCTGGTTGTGGGTAGCCATCGGGACTTCATTAAAAAATGCCTCAATCTGGTCCTGGGCAACTCCAAGGTTCTGGAGCACATGATCTGCCCGCTCCTTCATTATATTCTGGGCACAGGGGCAGGCAGTCATGCCGGTTACTTCTGCGCCGATGCTCTTGCGCACAATAGGCGAACGGAACGTGCGCCGTGCAACTGCACGTGCATGCACCTTCACTACTTCATCACAGGCTGTGAGACTGACCGGGGTTTCGCGCTTCACCATGTACTCACTGCGCATGAAGACTTCAGTACGGTCTGCATATTCATGACGGTCCAAGAGCTTTCGCGCAACAACGCTGCAGAGTTTTTCGATCTTGTTCACATCGCCGTCAATTGCCTGTTGAAGCACTTCGTCAATCACCTCAAAGTTCCTCGAGAGATTGGCACCTTTCAGGCTCCCGGGCAGGTCTACGAATACATCAAAATTTGAAATAAATATGACCGGGCGCTTTCCATGGCGGTGTACTTCAACCAGTTTTTTTACGTTCTTTACGCCGACCCGGGTGAGGTTTATCCGGACGTCGGGAGATGTGGCCTGAATGTCAGGAAGTTCCCGTGCAAACGTCTGGTCGGCGCTCTCATTTTTGGAAAAATTGCTAATAAGTCATCGCATCCGGGTTATTGTTTCCGTTTTGCTTCTTTAGTTTTTTTATATAATATTTATGTGCTTTGTTGCAGATATCAAAGAGAACTATCATGATGGAAAAATACTATGATACAGATGCGGATATCGGCGTGCTGAAAGGCAAGCGCATCGCTGTGATTGGTTATGGCTCACAGGGGCGCGGGCAGTCTCTTAACTTAAAGGACAGCGGGCTTGATGTAGTGATTGGGCTGCGCAAAGGGAAGAGCTGGGACGCAGCCATTAAGGATGGCATGAAAGTGATGACGGTTGCAGAGGCCGTCAAAAAGGCAGATATCATCCAGGTCCTTCTTCCCGATGAGCACCAGGGCTCGGTCTTCCGTGCAGAAATTCTGCCGCATCTTACCGAGAACAAATGCCTGATGTTCTCTCATGGGTTCAATATCCACTTCGGCCAGATTGCACCCCCGTCAACGGTTGATGTGATCATGGTTGCGCCAAAGGGTCCTGGTTTCATGGTGCGCCGCCAGTACGAGGAAGGCAAAGGTGTACCCGCACTTATCGCGGTGCACCAGGATTATACGGGTAATGCTCACAAGATCGCGCTCGCCTATGCAAAGGGAATCGGAGCAACCCGGGCAGTCGTTCTCGAGACCACGTTCCGTGAGGAGACCGAGACCGATCTGTTCGGTGAGCAGGCAGTTCTCTGTGGCGGTATGACCTCGCTTATCAAAGCGGGATTTGAGACGCTTGTCCAGGCCGGTTATGCCCCGGAGATGGCATATCTCGAAGTGCTTCACGAGACAAAACTCATCGTTGACCTGATCTATGAAGGTGGGCTGACAAATATGCGCAAGTACATCAGCAACACCGCGCAGTATGGCGATCTCACCCGGGGACCTCGTGTCATCGGTGAGGAGAGTTATATTGCAATGGAGGAGATCCTAGAAGAGATCCAGAGCGGTAAATTTGCGCGGGAGTGGATGCTCGAGAACATGGTGAACCGTCCGGTCTTTAACGCGCTCACCGCAGCAGATGAGGGTCATCTTATCGAGGAAGTAGGAAAAGAAGTCCGCGCGATGATGCCCCAGTTTAGAAGTCCGCGTGATGATGCCCCAGTTTAAGAAGGATGCGGGAAAGAAACCCGTGAAAAAGGCCGCGAAAAAGCGGTAAAAGTACCGGCACGGAAGAAATAATTCCATTTTTTCTGGTATCTTTTTTTTGTCAGAACACGCAAACTTGTGTGAAATGAAGATCTGCATCATCTATCACAGCGAGACCGGAAACACCCACCACGTGGCCCAGCATATTGCGTCGGCATTCGATGCACAACTGGTTGAGGTTACTGACACGGCGTCCTATAACCGGCTGACGCGATTTTTTGTGCTTTGCAAAATGGCACGCTGTGAGGAAAAGACCTTGATCGAGCCTGCCTCCGTAGATATTTCCGGTTATGACTTAATAGTATTCGGATCACCGGTCTGGGCGTTCAAACCAACACCGGTGATACATGCCATAATCGACGGACTGAAAGGCTGCATGGGTAAACCTGCCGTTGCGTTTTTAACGCATGGAGGCAGACCGGGCCAGTCCGATGAAACATTCAAAAAATGGATCGAAGAACGGGGGATGGTCCCGGTTGCGATCACCGATATCCACTGTACCGATATTGAAAACGAAAAGACTACAAAAGACCTCATCGCGCTTGTCCAATCTTCAATAAAAGTATAATTATTTATTTCGCACAAACAAGCAAATCTTTTCGATCCCGGGTGATGGAGTAATAAAAGAAGAAAGTTCGTTTTTCCGTTTTAGTATCGCAGAATAATATCCTCTCCTAACAGAAATAATGAACAATATTTTTGAAAAACTGCATATTCATTGATTCCTGTGGCAGTTTTTTTCCTTCACGTTTCATTTTCTCCTTCTGGTATGGCCAGTCATACAAGTTGGTGAAATTCATGGCCCGTTCCGGATGCGGCATTAATCCAAGTACTTTTCCGTCTTCAGATGTGATACCGGCAATATCTTCTATCGACCCATTGGGATTATGGGGATATTCCCCGTTTGCGGGGCGCATGTCATCCTGGCAGTACTGGAATGTTATCATATCTTTTGTTCTAAGGCGTTCTAGGGTTTCAGGCGGGCAGAAAAAATTTCCCTCTCCATGGGCAACCGGGCAGTACATTCGTTCGATACCACGCGTCCAGAGATTATCAGATATGGGTCTTATGTTGACAAAACGACATTCCAGTACACCTTTCCGGTTGGGCATAAGGGCGATCTCCCGTTCATATTTCTTATCAAATCCCGGTACAAGACCAAGGTTTGCGAGAATCTGGAACCCGTTACAGATACCTAAAACAAGCGTGTCGTTGTCTAAAAATCTCTCCACATCGTCCCACAGGTTATTTCGCACCCTGTTTGCATATGCGTTACCGGCGCCGGTATCGTCCCCATAAGAAAAACCGCCGGGAAAAACCAGTAACCGGTAATCAGACAACTTTTTCCTCCCCGCTATCAGGTCATTTATATGGACGATATCCGAACTCATCCCGGCCCGTCTGAACGCTTCCTCTGTTTCCATCTCTGAATTGATCCCATAGCCACTCATGATAATGGCCTTTTCATCAGTTTTTGCTGGATAGGATATCTCGTTCTTTCCAGCCCGACCCGCAGGGCTCTTTTCTGAATTGCTCGGCGTCTTCATTTTTAGTAACCAACGAATGGTGATTTGTAGGCAGTCTCAAGTTCCTCAACAGGGAGATCGGTAATAATTTCTTGTCCAGAGATCTGCAAGGCCCGACCGCAAACGGTTCCCAGCAGCATTGCGTCACAACCCACAATCTCTTCAAATTCTTTCCTGTTGTCTTTGGAAATTGTTACAACAAATCTTCCCAGCGACTCTGAGAACAGGAAATAATCCGGACGTAAACCGGAGGGAATGGTGATTTTCATGCCAATGTCTCCTGATATGGCGACTTTTGCAAGAGCGATCGCCAGACCACCATAGTTGACGGGGTACGCAGATGCCACAATCTCTTTTGCTATCGCAACAGTCAGTCTCTGATACCGGAATTTTACTTTTCTGGTATCAAGCTTTGGGACAGTATTTCCTATGTAGTCAAGGAAAGCAAAATACTCAGATCCGCCCAGTTCCGGAAACGTTTCCCCGATGACATAGACGAAGTCACCTTCAAATTTGGCATCAATGGACACGGCCTTTTCCACTTCCCCATGAATTCCTATTGAAGAGATAAGGAGCGTCGGGGGCACTGATATCTTGACCGGGTTGTTATTTGCATCAAACCCGGAGAAATCGTTGAACATGCTGTCTTTTCCAGATATGAATGGCGTCCCAAATGCAGTAGCAAAATCGTAACAGCCCTGTGCGGCCCGTTTCAACTGCCAAAGTCGCTCCGGCTCATCTGATGAGCACCAGCAGAAATTATCAAGAAGCGCGATGTTATCCAGTGATACACCCATCGCGATGAGACCCCTGATTGCTGTGTCAATCGCCGCTGCCGCCATGAGATAAGGGTCGATCTCAGAATACAAAGGGAATATGCCCTGCGATAATCCGACCCCCTTTTCAGAATCGAGCACAACCTTCGTTAACGAGGCGGGAGCCTGCACACGTCCTTTGCCCTGGACCGGTCCGAGGACATACCCACCCTGAACCGTATGGTCGTACTGGGTAGAGATAAACTCCTTTGAACAGATGTTTTTCCTCTGGAGCATGGACAGGATTGTCTTGTCCAGCCGCGCCGGGCATGAAGTTTTTGGTTCCGGGAACAATTTATGTATACGGGTTGTTTTCAGATGCTTCTTTGGCAGACCGTCATGCAGGAAATCCAGGTCAATGTCCATGACGACATTGCCATGGTATTCGACAACACACTTCCCGCTGTCCGTGAATTGTCCAATCACAGTTGCCTCGACTTCCCGCCTCTGGACCAGATCCATGAATTCATCGATCTTCTCTTTTGGGATCGCAAGCGTCATCCGCTCCTGTGATTCAGAGATCCATATCTCCCATGGCGCCATTCCGTGATATTTTAACGGTACCTTATCAAGGAAGACATGGCAGCCGTTGCACTCTTTTGCCATCTCTGCTACAGAGCAGGAAATACCACCTGCCCCGTTATCCGTAATACTACGGTATAGCCCGAGGTCTCTGGCTTCCTTGACGATGACATCGGACAACTTCTTCTGGGTAATCGGGTCGCCTATCTGGACGGCGGTTACCGGACTGGCCGGGTCGAGGGCTTCTGAAGAAAATGTGGCACCGTGGATGCCGTCCTTTCCCACCCGCCCACCCGCCATCACAATGAGGTCGCCGGGTTTCGCCCGTTTTTCAAAGAGTTTCCTGTGTTTATGTTTGAGTGGCATCACACCAACGGTGCCAGCAAACACGAGGGGTTTACCGGTATACCGGTCATTAAAATAACACCAACCCTGTGGAGTGGGTATTCCCGAACAGTTGCCACCGACACCCACGCCCTTTACCACCCCGTCAAGTATCTGACGAGGAGAAAGGATCGGATTAGCTTTGTTTTTACCACGGAACAGTACCGGGTCAGATTCAGGATCGCCTACGCAATACCCATAGTAATTGAGACAGGGTTTTGCCCCGAGGCCAAAACCGATCGTGTCCCGGTTCACGCCGACAATCCCGGTAAGTGCTCCGCCAAATGGATCCAATGCTGATGGAGAGTTGTGGGTTTCGACTTTATGGGTGACAAGATACCTGTCATCAAAGATTATCGCTCCTGAGTTATCAGTGAAAACAGTCACACAGATGTCCTTATCCCCCTTTTCCCTGCGGATTTTGTTGGTGGCTTCCTGGATGAAAGTTTTATAGAGCCCTTTTGGGACGTCATCATCCATCGATGACGCAAAGATTGTATGTTTACAATGCTCGCTCCAGGTCTGGGCGAGCGACTCGAGTTCTACATCTGTAGGTTTCCTTCCTTTTTTGGAAAAATAGTCACGGATAGCATGAATCTGGGGGAGGTCGAGTGCCAGCGGACCTCTTCGTTTTCCGGTTACGAGATCCAGTATCCCCTCTTTTCCCAGCCGGGCAAGATCTTGGTCATCCAAATCAAGATTTACTTCTTCTGCGGTCGGAAGTTCGCGGAAACGGACAGACGGCACAAAGGGATCCATGCCCTTGTTTTTGTATTCCTCATATTTCTTGATATGAACCCGGTTTACCAGCGGATTTGCAAGCGTAGCCGTAAGTTTCTGTAAAGAATCCTCTGAAATGTGTCCGCAAATAAAAAAAAGTTGGGAGCTATAGACTGATTCCCCTTCTTTAAACCGGATTGTGTAAAAATCCTCGATGGTCTGTTTCGCCGTTGTCCCTATATTATCGGTAACACCCGGAAGAAATCCAACCTCAATTGCGTAATTAAAAACAGATTCTGTCGCCGTATCAATGGTATATTCCTGGATGACAGGATTAATGAGTTGTGCGCCAATACGGCAAAGCTCATCATAGGAAAAATCTCTTGAGCTTGTTACAATGGTATAGATATCAATGAGGTGCAGCGTATCGACAGGGATCCCTAATGAGCGGATTCTGTCGGTCCTTGATGTTAATCTCGGATCCTGTTTATAGTGAACTTCTATCCGGTGGATAAAAGAAGTCATGATAAGTGGTTAAACGTATAATTACAAAATATCTGTTATACAGTGTTGTAGCTGGAATCCGATTTTAACTACCGGCAGAGAATTTTACCCCCAGTCCTCGCCTCACTGCTGTTGGGAAAGCCTTTTGGCGGGGTGGCGCAATTATATTATACAACTATGACGGACTCATATGAAAATCTCCTCAAACAGGCATATTCCAATATCACCGAAAAAACAGAATCATCGGAGCGTTTTATAGTTCCTGAGGCAAAGGCATACGTCGAGGGTAAGACAACAGTTCTTGAAAATTTTGCTGATATTGCGGGCAAGGTCCGCCGTGATCAGGAGCACCTGATGAAGTTCCTGTTAGGTGAGCTGGGGACCTCTGGTAAGGTCGATGGAACCCGTGCGATTTTTAACGGTAAATTCGAGATTATGCTTATTAAGAATATCATAAAAAGTTACGTTGAGGATTACGTGATATGTTCTGAATGCGGCAAACCGGATACACGGCTTGTTAAGGATGACCGTGTCATGCTGCTCCGTTGTGATGCCTGCGGGAGTCACCGCCCGGTGAGAAAGAGAAAGGCCCGCACAGAGCCGGTATCTGAGAACCTTGAGGAAGGCACCATCATGGACGTGGAGATCCAGTCCATCTCCAAACGTGGTGATGGAGTCGTGAAGATGGGACGCTACATTATGTATGTGGCGAATGCAAAGCCCGGACAGAAGGTAAAGATCAAGATCTCCCGTATTTCCGGGTCGATCGTGTTTACCGAA
>JAPKXT010000201.1 GCA_026394695.1 Methanoregula sp. | reverse complement strand
GATGCTATGCCCGGGTAATTCGGTGTCCCCGATTCAAACCGCATCGGCATATCGGAAGGGTGGGTGAGCATCCGTGAATCCGTTCCCGTACCCCCCTGACGGGTGACCGCGATTGTGTCCGGGTCGCGGATAGAGAATCCCCCAATACCAGGGATGCCAAAGAGCGCCTTATGCCCGGTGAAAACGAATGCGTCAACGGGCAGAGCAGAGAGATCGATCGGGATGTGTCCTGCGGTCTGGGCGCCGTCTACGATGAAAAAAATGTCGTTTTCATGGAGATATTCTGCAATCGGTTTGATTTCCTGCAGGGAACCAAACACATTACTCCCGTGGGTCATCACTACCAACCGGGTCTCTGCACAGATTGCTTTCTTAATCTCAGCGAGATTTACCGTATGGTCCGTGAAAGGAACAACCGAGAGCCTGATTGACCCTTCCTGCTCCAGCGAGGTGAGGGGGCGAAGGACGGAGTTATGGTCGAGTTCCGTGGTAATCGCGTGGAACGGCACTCCGGTCTTTTTTACAAATCCGTGAATCAGAAGATTGAGTGCGTCGGTTGCGTTCTGGGTAAATATGTAATGTTCTGGAGGACCCATTTGAAAAAAAGCGGCGAGGGCTTCGCGTGCGGCAGAAGGGTAGTCCATGGATCCATTACCCGTTGTTCTCCCCGTTTCGTGTAGCGGCATGCGCAGGCATTGGGCAACTTCTTCCAGCACCGCAGGCGGCTTGGGCCATGAGGTAGCGGCGTTATTGAGATAAATCATGTGAGGTTGAGCGTCCTGTAAGGCCGGTGGCATCAGTATTCCCCGTATCTCTGATAACATTATTTTCAGCCCATAAAAGTCATTGGTTTTTAAAAGAGACATTCTGTTCCGTGTTCGATGCTTTTTAGTACAGATTTCTGTACCAGAACGGGTGGCAATCCCTTACGGGAATGAAGGAATGGGTTTTCCGGCACCTTCCCGGCAAGATGGAAAGAGGAAACAAATCCCATTCAGGCGTCTTTTCCCGCCTCTCACTAGGGGGTTTGTGATTCTAAAAAAATGCTTGATTTTTTATAACCTGATATTGTCCTTTCTTCAGGTTCTCAATCAGGACTCGACCAGTTTGACCAGGTTTTCCATCACCGTATTCACGGCCTTCCATGTGGGTGTATCGGTATGGCGAAGAATATACGGGCGTCCCTCATCCCCGGCTTTCACCATTTCGGGGTCTAAAGGAATGGCGCCAAGAAAGGGTACACCAAGATCCTCAGCAGCTTTTTTCCCGCCGCCACTGCTGAACAGGTCAATGGTCTCTTTGCAGTGGGGGCAGATCATCCCGCTCATGTTCTCGATAACACCAATTACCGGCAGTTCGAGTTTCTCAATGAATTTTGCAGCCTTGATTGCGTCCATGACTGCAACATCCTGAGGGGTGGTCACGATGACTGCTCCTTTTACGTTGGGAGCAATCTGGGCAATGGTTAAGGCCTCATCACCGGTACCCGGAGGGAGATCAACAACAAGGTAATCAAGCGATCCCCAGTTCACTTCGGCAAGGAACTGCTGGATCGCTCCCATCTTCATCGGCCCCCGCCAGACCACCGGTGTGCTTGTATCCGGCAGCAGGAACGCCATTGACATGACCGCAAGGTTTCCGGTCACATGCACGGGCTCTATGAACTTAGCGAGGACAGCGGGTCGCTGGTCTTCAATACCCAGCATCTTTGGGATGTTGGGGCCATGGAAGTCCAGGTCGAGCAGACCGACCTTCTTACCATGGTTCGCAAGGGCGAACGCGAGGTTTACCGAGACGGTGGATTTTCCCACACCGCCCTTCCCGCTCAGCACGAGGACGACGTGTTTCACATCGATCTTCGCTTTTGGAGGCAATCCTTTTGGGGCACTTTTTGGAGCACTCTGTGGTTGTCCTGAGGAGCAGGTCGAACAATTTTCATCACAATTCTTTTGGGTAGTCGTTGTGTTTGCTGTCATGATGGTGTATCAGTCAATAATAAAGCGGCGTTTTTTTGCAATCAGTCATTTTTTTCATCATCAGTAACCTGAGAAAGGATTTCTTCAGTCGTCCCAATCCGGATGATCTTTCCGCCCCGCATCAGTGCGAGCCGGTCGCAGATATCCCGTACAAAGTCCATGTCATGGGACACGACAATAAAGGTCTCATCCATCTCGTCACGGGCATGCAGGATCGAGTGTTTGACATCCTGTTTGGTGATCGGGTCCATGGTGCCGGTCGGCTCATCGAGAATCACGAGACGCGGTTCCCTGATGAGCACCTGTGCAAGTGCGACCCGGTGCCGCTCCCCGTCCGAAAGCTCGCCCGGGAACCGGTTCAGGATCTGCCGGGATTTCTCTTCAGTAAATCCAGCCATCCTGAGCGTGACAACCGCTTTTCTTAATGCAAGCTCTTTTGGGAACTCAAGACCGATTGAATCGGTCAGGTTATCGAGCACGGTACGATGCGGGAACAGGTCGTACTCCTGGTGCAGGAGCCCGATGTATTCCTTCGCCCGTCCCCGCTCGTCAATACCGGGTTTTGTCATGTCCACCCAGTCATCACCGATCAGGATATTCATTTCCCCGCTCGTGGGTTCGATGATGCCGGCGATGATCCGGGAGAGCGTGGTCTTACCCGCACCACTCTTGCCGATGATGCCGAAGATTTCTTTCTTCTGGACATCAAATGTCACGCTGTTGACCGCTCTCACTATACCCCGGTCAACGGAGATATAACGCTTGGAGACTTCCCGCGCTGCAAGAATTTTT
>JAPKXT010000115.1 GCA_026394695.1 Methanoregula sp. | reverse complement strand
GGCAGCGGTCATACCAGCCATTCTCTCTTCTTTGCTTCGGTCATTGGGAACAGTATCAGGAACCTGCATCGTGATTACCCCCCTGCCCCGGCGTTTTTGGGATACTGATCTTAAATGTCGTGCCACCGGACCTGTCAAGTTCGATCGTCCCGGAAATCTGTTCCACAAGAGAGATCACAAGCCGGAGTCCAAGGGATTTGGCATTCCGCCAGTCAAAATCTGCCGGGATACCCGGGCCGGTGTCATGAACCGTCATTACAAGGGAGCGCTCATCCTGCCTGAGGGTAATAGTGAGGTCTCCTTTTTTGCCTTCCGGAAATGCGTGCTTAAAGGAGTTCGAGACGAGCTCATTGATGATCAGGCCAATCGGGATCGCCTTATTGATGTCCACTTTTACGTCCCCGGCATCGAAAGACATCCTTACCTCCTGCGGATTTGCCCCATAGAACCCGAACAGGTTGTCGATCAGGAACCGCAGGTAGTCAGAAAGGGCGACCTCCGACAGGTTTTCAGAACGGTAGAGCCGTTCATGCACGAGCGCCATCGCCTTTACGCGGTTCTGACTTTCTTTGAGAACATTCAGCACATTTTCATCGGTGACATACCGTGACTGGAGGGAGAGGAGGCTTGCGATGATCTGGAGATTGTTTTTTACCCGGTGATGAATCTCTTTTAACAATATCTCCTTTTCCTTAAGTGAGGCGAGGACGACCCTCTCCATCTGTGTGCGCTCGGTAATATCGATGACCGCAGCGATTCCACCGATGGACATCCCCCGGGCATCCAGGACCGGCGTTGTTACCATCAATCCGGATAGTTGTGAGCCGTCTTTTCTGATCAGGACGACCTCACGCTGCGTCACCTCTCCGCTGCGTTCCGATTCGATCCCAACTTTTGCTTTATCCCTTAAATCCGGAGGTAAGAATGAAAACACCGGTTTTCCCACGATCTCATCAAGAGCAAAGCCGAGCATCAGGGCAAGCTTGTTATTCGCGAAGGTGATGGTTGCATTCCGGTCAATCACCAGAATGCCTTCGTTCAGCATCGTGACCAGCTGTTTATACTTGGTCTCACTCTTCTGCAACGCCTCTTCTGCAATCTTGCGCTCGGTAATGTCGATGACCCCGGCAATTCCCCCGAGGTACTTCCCGCTCTCATCCCTTATCCCGGTGGTATTCATCAGAGTATAGACGGTTGAACCATCATTTTTGAGCAGTACGACCTCTCGTTGCTTCGGCTCCTCGGCCTCTGATGCATTAATATCCAGTTTTATAGCGTCCGACAATTCCGGACTCGTGAAAAAATATGCTGGTTTCCCCATCATATCCTCAACCGTATACCCGAGAATTTCAGCCATTTTCCGGTTGACAAAGGTGGTGGTCGCATTCTGGTCAATCATCCAGATACCCTCGTTCAGCATCGTGACCAGCTGTTTGTACTTACTCTCGCTTTCCCGCAGCGCTTTTTCTGCCAGTTTCCGCTCGGTTATATCACGGACAACAGAGAGCACTCGTTTCTTTTTGTCATACTGGATAACATGAGCGTTGACTTCGACAGGGATGATAACTCCGTCTTTTCTTGTATGTTCTGTCTCAAACAATGCGTTGCCCCTTGTTGCCAGCTCAGTTATGATTTCCGAAAGGGGCCGGCTGTGGTAATCCGTGGTAAGATCGAGAGGTGTGTGGCAGAGGAGCTCTTCTTTTGAGTACTGCAGCATCCGGCATGCGACTTCATTTACCTCAATGAACGTTCCCGGACTCCCGTCTATAAGAATTTCGTGGATATGAATTGCATCATTTACCTTGTCAAATATCTCGTGGAATTTTTCCTCGCCTTCAGACAATGCCCTTTTTACACCGGGATCTCCAGATACCTGTCCGTTTTTAGCATTTTCTGCCGGTATTTTCCTGTTATCGTTCATTGCCTTTTCCCCTTACCTGCCTGTCTCCTGCCACCAGAATAAATGCAACTATTTTTTGTACAGGTATTTGCAGCGTTTTTAATCCGGGTTGCCATTCATGTCCGGACAAAGGATTCTGATGATGTCACAGTATAACCTAACGCGAGTCTGATGATAAATTATGTGATTACAAAATAGCTGCTATCATTTTTCAATCCCTAATTTTGTATAAACTCCTGTTTCATATGAGAAGGCTGAACCTCTTTACCTGCAGGCCCTGCAGATACGCAAAAAAGCGCTGGGCGAGGACCACCCCGGGTATGTCCAAAGCCTCAACAGCCTGGCGACGTTATATTACTCCATGGAGGCGTATGAGAAGGCCGAATCTCTCTGCATAGAGGCCCTCCAGATACAAAAGAATGTGCCAGGCGAAGACTATTCCTGACCGGGGTTTTTTTGGATCCTGGACCGTATCGCGGCAGAACTATGGCAGTGACGATTTTCCCGATACTAAAAAAGGTTGTTTGGGAAGACACTTTGTTCATGTTCTAACCGGCAGCACGTCAATGAAATCCTAATGAAATGTATCATTGTCTCTATCGATCGCTCCGGTAAAATCAACGGGTATTCAATGTGCTGAGAGGAATCCGGCAGAACAAAAAAATCGCGTATTGTTGTTTTATGGCACATTGATGGTATCAATTGTGGAAAGAACTGATCCCGTTGAATCAACAACCGATAATTTGTAAGAATTTGAAGTTTCGTTTACCCCGAAGACGATCTTACCCTCCTCTTGCGATCCTGACGGGACAGTTCCCGAAATGAGTGGATTAATCAATCCTGGATTTTTGGCAAATTGAGAAGTTATTGAAGTCATGCTGTCATTTATTGATGCATAAGAAAGGACGAATGAATTATCCGTATATACGAAATCTTTATTTTTATCAGTATTCTGGAGGGTAATATCCAAAATAAGCATGACACGACCGGGTTTACCGGTGCCAATCCCAAATGAAGTTTTTTTCTCTGCAGAATTGAGCGTGACATGTAAAGGATCATTCATCGGGATTGTAGTTGTCGAAATTGTTGGAGCTGGAGCAGCAGTCTGTGCCAGGGAAACAGCGGTTGTTGCCGGGATGATTGTGGGACCCTGGGATGGTGAGGTTGTGGTGAGAGTTGATGGAATAGTCTGGTCAGAACTCCGGGCACTTTGCGTTGATGTACATCCCGTGAAGACAATGCATGCCGCGAGGACGATAATCACTGCAGAACAGATAACAAACCTGATTTTTTTCATGGATATCTGATAATAATTCACATCGTTAAACCATATAATTCTATAATATACGATTTTGGCGTCATTTGCCAATCGGTGGTATGGCAGTGTTGTAATGAATGATTTCAACAGAGCCCGTAAGAATACCAATGGGTAAGGATCGGGATTTTTGTGATTTTTCCGGTGTGAAAACCGTCATGATGAAAATTGATACCGTGTATACCGGGTTATGAAAAATGGCAGGGACAAATCCTCTTTCCATCACTCAGGAAATTCTCTTAAAAAAAAACAGCCCGGGGCCATGAGTATCATAGTTGTTTTCTCAAAAGAGAGATAATAGATTCATTATGGACAGGTTTACGCTCAGGAGAGCATCGCCCCGTTATGCCCGATGCCAGTTGGGGAGCTAATGTCGGGTGCATCCCGATAATAAAAAAGATGATGGCAAGCAGGATAAACCCGAACTGGGCGATATCGATGAACATACCCTGCAGGATCGCAAAGAAGAATGTACTTATCATCTCGACGATCGCGTAGAGGAGAAGGAAGAACAGCCCTGCCAGGAATTCGTATTTTTTCCATCTCACTGCAAGGATTACCGCAAGGGATGCAACAAGTATCTGGATTATCCCATACAGTATCATGCCCGATTCAAAGAGTGCCGGGATCATTTCAACAGTCCGAAGGAAGTACTATACCCGAAGTAATACTTAATTGTTCTTAAGTATTAAAAAGATTTTATACCCTCAAAAATATAAACGCACTATCAGGGCATAATGCACCTGGTACAGCTGATACGGTTTGTCTCGTCTCTCTCGTCTCGTTGATAAAAATCTCTGCGTCTGCTGCCATCATTTCGCAATTTTTATAATACCCTCTGTTGATGTATTTCCCATGGCGTAAAGGTTATGCACGGAATGGGGAAACCCATTAAAGGAAAGTGCGCAATTCTGCGGGAACTGCGGCAGCCCGACACCAACAAAGGAGGAACCGGGTCGGGATGGTGAGTCTCATACCCGGAATCCTCTCATGGATCCTCCTGACACTACCTTGTGCAGTTCTGGCCGTTATTCTCGGATGTACCTCATTGTTCCTGGTAAAGAGGAGCACCGGGAAGATTACCTACATTGCAATCGCAGGAATAATCCTTGCGATAGTATCAGTGGCAACATCCTTTATCCTGGTTTAACTATCAACAATTTTGCTGTTCAAAAGTCTCTGAAAATCATAGTGACGAAAAAAATGGTATAGTATCATTCCAGCCACATCGGTGTTAAAGTGCTGCCGGGGGGCATTTGGTATTGAGGTTGGAATCCCCCTTTTTGTTCCGACCTTTTTTCATGTTTGAACCTCCTGGGTTCACCCGGATATCGCTGGTATGTGGTGATACCTGTTGCGCGCTATTGAATCCATTGTGAACGGGACCGGACTTATAATAAAATGAATCATGAGATTTTTTTTAAAACCACCAAATATTTTTAAATGTTTACGCCGATTTAGCTTCACTTACCTGCAGTAGTGGTGAACATCCATTTTTTTGGACAATTCACGGTAAGGAGGGTCTGGTTCAGGACTATGTAACAAACGGGAGAGGGAGCGATCAGGATGGACTTTGGATCAACGTTTTTTTACAAATATCGCAGGTTCGTAAAGACGCTCAAGATATACCTCTTCCTCGCCGGACCCGGCCTTATCGTGATGCTTGCCGATAACGATGCAGGCGGTATCACCACCTATACTGTCACCGGCGCGAAGTACGGCTACGACCTGATCTGGTTCTTACTGCTGCTCCTGCCGGTTGCCTATATTGTTCAGGAAATGACCGTGCGACTGGGTGCGGTCACCAAACGGGGGCATGCGGAAGCGATCTTTGATGCGTTTGGGTCTTTCTGGGGCTGGTTTTCATTTCTCGACCTGGCCCTGGTGAACTGGCTTACGCTGGTGACCGAGTTTATCGGAATGACCGCAGCCCTTGCGATCTTCAATGTCCCCCCGGTTGTCACGATAGTAATCGTATCCATCGTCATGATGCTCATGGTCCTGCAGGGCAAATACTGGACCTGGGAAAAGATCGCGATCCTGTTTGCAGCCCTCAATGTCATCTATATCCCGGCAGCATTCCTTGTCCATCCTTCGATCAGCGAAGTACTGAAAGTCGGGCTGGTCCCCCATTTCCCCGGCGGGTTTAACGGGACGTTGTTCTTTTTTCTGATGGCAAATATCGGAACGACCATCGCCCCATGGATGATCTTCTTCCAGCAGAGTGCGGTCGTTGATAAGGGGATGAAGGAAAAAGACATCCCGTGGGGCCAGATGGACACCCTGATCGGCTCAGCGTTTACGGTGCTGGTCGCGATCTTCCTTGTCGTAGTGACCGGCACGGTACTCTTCGGTGTGGAAGTTGAGAGTGCAGCACAGGCAGCCAGTATTATGATGATATCAAATCCTTATCTTGGCACGTGTATTGCCATCGGTCTCTTCAATGCAGGATTTTTAGGAGCGATCTGTATATCGCTTGCCAGCTCGTGGGCGTTTGGCGAAGTATTCGGGTGGGCGCATTCCCTCAACCTGAAGGTCCGCGAAGCCCCGTGGTTCTATACCTGCTACCTCTTCGCGCTGGTTACTGCCGGGGGAGTTGTTCTGATACCCAATGCCCCGCTTGTCCTGATCACGCTCTTTGTACAGGTAATTGCCGTTACCCTGCTCCCGGCTGCGCTGGTATTTTTGATCCTGCTTTTAAATAACGAAGAGATCATGGGTAAGTACAGGAATACCACGCTCCAGAACATCGTAGCAACGGTCATCGTCGTTGCAATTATCGTCCTGTCCACGCTGTATGGAATTACGACACTCTTTCCGGAGTGGCTGATGTAAATGTGAGAGGAGATGAACCTGTGCTGACCTTAGAAACGGTATTTGGTGAACGGATCGGACGTGTAGTCCGTGGATGGACAGACAAGATCCACGAGATCAATATAAAATACAAAACACCCCGGATAAAGATGTCGCGGGGCGTGAAGATCGCGCTCATGTTCCTCCGGATCTACTTACTCCTGCTCGTACTGCTCCTTGGCTATAAATTCTGGACATTGCTGAAGTGAGGAAAAATCCATGGTTATGCTGACTGATACCAGACCTGTAAAACCCCAAAAGGCCGACAGAAAATTCCTGTTGAGCAAGATACTGGGTGCAAAGGTCTTCCTGCGGGAAAAAAAGATCGGGTCACTTACCGACCTGATGATTGTCGAGACGGGCAAGCTTCCTGAAGTGCGGAATTTTATTATTTCCCGGCCTTTTGGAGACCCATCGCTTCTCATTCCATGGGAGCGCATGGTGTCTCTCGAGCCACCCCAGCTCGTCATCGACGTCGACGACCTGAAAAAATTAGAGCATTCACCCCCGGAAGATGCGATCCTGCTGCGCGATCATATCCTTGACAAGAAAGTGCTGGATACTGAAGATGCGGAAGTGGAAGTGGTCTACGACATCCGCCTTGTTGAACGGAATGCAAAACTCTATGTCACGGAGGTGGACACGAGCAAATCAGCACGCCTTCGCCGTCTTGGATTCGGGTTCCTGTCCGAATTTCTCACCCCGCAGGAAGATCCAAAGGATAGTGGCGCTATCTCGTGGATGTATATCCAGCCCCTCCCGTCAAATATCAGCAGTTTCAAAGGTGATGTCAAGCTCAAGGTCCTCAAAGAGACCCTTGCGGAGATCCACCCGGTCGATCTTGCAGATATCCTCGAAGAGCTCGATCACGACCAGCGGGTCATGGTCTTCTCCTCGCTTGACCACGAGCAGGCATCCGATACTCTCGAAGAGATCGAGCCCCATGTCCAGCGGGATATCATCTCATCCCTGAGTAAGGAAAAAGTGGTCCGGCTCATCAATGACATGACGCCCGGCCAGGCCGCAGATATCCTCGCGGTCCTGCCCACCTCAGAAGCCCAGGTAATTCTTGAAGCGCTGAACGCGGAAACTGCAAAAAAGATCCAGTCAATTGTCACAAAACAGGAAGAGAAAGTCATCAACTACACCACCCGGAAGATCTTAAAATTCTCCCCGGAAACAACCGTCGAGTATGTGCAGAACGATTACCCGCGCCATGCCCGTAACAAGGATGTGATCATGTATGTCTACGTGGTGGACAGCGAAGACACCCTGCTCGGGGTTATCGATTTAAAGGAATTGCTACCGGGATGTGATGAACCTCACCCATCACTTCCTGGAATGATGGTGTCGCTTACCTGCCGGACGAAACTTCCTGTCGGGCATGATGCACCGGGCACGACACGAAGGTACGGGAATGCGGGATACCGGCACCGGGTCCCGGTGAGCACACCCACCATACCAATAATTTTGTTAACGTTCCGGTGCTCCCCCGTACCGTATCTTTGGTTTTTTACCAGATTCTCCTCCCGGTCAGCCGGGGATACTAAGCGGAAACTCACCGGAATCTTACGAACGCCCGGATATGTGCTTGGGGACAGCCCAAAAGGATCGTTTAAAATCCGATACCGGGAATATGATGATATATGAACGCGATCGAGGTCGACCATCTCTCGAAGCACTTCGGGAAACTCGTCGCATTAAACGAGATCAGTTTTACCGTGGCCGAAGGGGAGACCTTCGGTTTTCTTGGTCCGAACGGTGCGGGAAAGACAACCACCATCCGTCTCCTGACCGGTATCAGCCCACCCACCGGCGGGACGGCGATGATCTTTGGAAACGATATCGTGAAGGAAACGACAGCAGCCCGCAAAACAATGGGCATCGTGCATGAAACGTCCAATATCTACGATGACCTTTCCGCATGGCAGAACCTGATGTTCACTGCCGAGCTCTATACCATAGGAAAAAAAGAACGCGAACAGCGGGGAAAAGACCTCCTTGAACTGTTCGGGCTTTATGAGCGGCGGACCGACAAGGTCCACGGGTTTTCAAAAGGCATGAAACGCCGGCTTACCCTTGCCATGGGTCTTATCAACAACCCCCGG
>JAPKXT010000062.1 GCA_026394695.1 Methanoregula sp. | reverse complement strand
CTTTAAGATCGCAACCGTGACCGGCGATGCAGCATACACTGAATTTGTCGGCCACGAAGTAACAAGGGACTACCTCCGCTCGCTCGTCAAACGCCGGAGCTCCCGCGTTGACTGCCAGATCCCGCTCCTGACAAAAGACGGCAAGAAAGTGCGTCTGACCATCAGCTGCTATACGTTTGCCCGTGCAAACATTACGCAGGAGCACGCAATCAGGAAAGCAATCACGGACTCGGTCACTGCCCAAGCAGCGGCATGGGACCTGACTACACTCCTCAACGGTATTGTGTCAGGTGAGATCTCAAGAGATCTCTTCAAGGCAGTAAAGACCATTTACCCGACCCGCAGGGTTGAGATCATAAAATCCAAGGTCGAGCCGGTAGCAGCCCGGATCTCCACCGCATAATACCAGACGAATTTTCTTTTTTTTTATTATAGTACAGGTATCTCATGGTTATCCCCGTACGAGCAGATGTGGGGGAAAACCGGTAGGTCTGCATTTACGATACACACTCTTGCCGGGATGATATTTCTTGTTCAGGCGCGAAGCGAAAAACGTGACATCCAAAAACTGGTTTTTACTGTTAAAAAGGGGTAGGGAATTTTAAAAATATCCCCGGTTTTTTGTCAGCCTACCAAGAAACATAATTAGTCCCCACATCCAACCATTCCATACGAATGACCGCCAAAAAGATCCTCTTTGTCGTACTTGACGGCATCTCCGATCGCCCCTGTCCTGAGATCGGAGGTTTCACGCCCCTTGCCGCAGCAAAAAAGCCGGTTCTTGACCGCCTTGCCAGGGAAGGGATCTGCGGGATTATGGATACGATTGCTGCAGGAGTCCGCCCGGGTTCAGATACGGCACATCTTGCCCTTCTCGGTTACGATCCTTACAAATATTACACCGGCAGAGGTCCCCTCGAATGTGAGGGTACGGGTATCCATATGGAACCGGGGATGATTGGGCTCCGGTGCAACTATGCAACCATCTCAAAAGACGGGATCATAACTGATCGCCGTGCAGGAAGGATCCATGATACCAAAGACCTGAGCGCGGCAATCCAGGAAGGAGTAGATCTTTCAAAATATGGTGTCGAATTTACGTTCCGCTCGGGCGCAGGTCACCGGGCGTCGCTGGCTCTGAAAGGAGGAGGTATCGGGCACTGCGTATCCTCCAATGACCCCAAAAAAGACGGTGTTGTCCCGCTTACCATTCAACCGATCAAACAGACAGCGGAAGATGAAAAGACTGCTGCGATCTGTAATGAGTTTGTCCATCAGTCCGGCAGGATCCTCTTTGATCATGTCATCAACCAGAAACGCGTAAAAAGCGGGTTGAACCCGGCAAATATCGTCCTGATGCGGGGGGCCGGTGAAATGGGGCATTTCGAGCCGTTTACAAAAAAATACGGAATTTCCGGCAGCGTGATCTCGGCTGCAAGCCTGGTTAACGGCATCGGTAGCGCAGTCGGACTTTCCTGTATTCCCGTGCAGGGGATCACCGGCTCACAGGACAGCAATATCCCCGGAAAGATTGCTGCGGCGATAAACGAATTGAAAACTAAAGATTTTGTACTGGTCAATATCAAGGGTGGCGACGAGTCGGGGCACGACGGGCTTCCTGAACAGAAGCGTAATTTTATTACAAAAACCGATTCTGCCCTTGCACCCCTGCTGGACCTTCCTGATTGCATCATCGTCATCTGTGCCGATCATTCAACTCCCTGTACTATCAAGGATCACAGTGCGGATCCCGTGCCGGTACTCATCCATGGTGATGGTGTCCGGGTGGATGATGTGACGAGGTTTGATGAATATGCCTGTGCCCGGGGAGGACTCACCCGTATTACCGGGTCCTCGCTCCTTGCAACAGCACTCGATCTGATAAACAAGACACATAAGTTCGGGGCATGATGAGAACTTCGGAGGTTAAATGAAGGAGAGATCGGTAAAAAACTGGCACAAGCACTGCCTGCTCCCAGACGGGACGGAAATGCAGGAGCACAGTATCAAGACTGACCGGAACATTGTGGTTGGTGAATTCTGCCAGATCGAATACGGTCTCAGGGGAGCCGATGTCTATGTCGGGGAATCTTCGAAGATCCTCGAGTATGTCTGGGCAAACGGGGATGTGCGGATCGGAAACTGGTGCGAAGTCGGCAACGATGTGATCGCCAGGAAGGACGCTTATATCGGGGAAGGCGTGAAGATCGCCGGCAAACTGGTTGTTAACGGGGCTCTTGACATCGGAGAGAAAGTCGAGATCAAAGAAGGATTTGAAGCAAAAGGCGACGTGGAAATAAGAAACCCGATGCCGGTATTCCTGTTCATTATCATCTACTTAATGACCCTTTTGAGGATCGAGAACGAAAAGGAGCTAGACCGGATCCTTGATGACCTGTTCTCAGAAGAGGAGGAGAAAATGGAGATCCCTCTCATGATTCCCGCCCGTTCGAAACTGAACCTGAAACTCTTTGCCGTCCCATCCACTATGAAGATTGGGAAAGGGTGCCGGCTCCACGGCAACATACGGGCAGGTTCGATTGACGTCCAGCAGAACACGGTCATCTTCGGGAGTCTCCGGGCAAGATACCGCATCACGGTTGTTGACGGTGTCACAGTTCACGGCAATGTTGAGAGCGGCAGTACGGTCTACGTGAAGAAGGGGGCACACATCCTCGGTGATGTAATCGCTAAATCCATTGTGCTCCATGAAGACGCAAAGATAGACGGAACCATTGAAGCCCCGCATGGAATGCAGATAGAGCGGGATATATGAAAGCCGCAGAGATCCTCGGGGTCGATGCAGTCAGGTTTGTCGAACCCGATTTTGCCGCACTCACCGACAGCAGGTTCAATGCGGTCCTTGCCGCGACCAAAGGTGATGAAGGACGCCTTCTTCTGGATGAGCATGAAGATCCGGTAGCACTGGTATTCCATGGATCCGAAGGCTGGATTGCCGGCTCGTTCCTGTGCAGGAAACCTTCAGTTGCACTCATCGAACTTTTCGAGAGCGTGAATGGCGAAATATTCCAGGAGGACCGGGCTGTCTGGGCAGGGGCAGTGCGTGAGTACTTCAGCACTGCCCTGGTTACCCAGGTCCCCCCGTCAATTGACGATCTTAATCCCAAGCGGCATGGCATCTTAAAAAATTTCATCACCAGCACCTGGGGAAAA
>JAPKXT010000065.1 GCA_026394695.1 Methanoregula sp. | reverse complement strand
CAGTAAATATCGTTGGCCCATTCCTCGATGACCCGTTTCGGTGGCTTACCCCGGCCGCCACCGCGGGACTGCCGTGATGGGGCAGAACTCCTGTCCTGCTCAGTCTCTTCATCATCCAGACTGAGCTCTTTTGCTTCCTGCGGTTTTTCCTCTGGCTTTTCTGCAGGTTGGGGGGACTGTTCCCGGTAGCTATGGTTCCTGCGGTTGCCTTGATACCGCGATGAATCTCTGCGGGTATTCTGGATGTTTTGGGTATTTGGAGACGGTTGTGGATTTGGTGTATCTTCAGCCATACGTGTCAGAACAGATAATTCGGGATTGGTTACAGAAATAGTTTGCCCTGGAAATTCTCCATGAACCAGCGTTCCTTATGTACCGCATCGACAAATAATCTTGTCGAACGATATAAGGAAAATCTATAAAAATCGACAACTATGCCAACAGGTTCACTCTCAGTGAACCTTGATACCTGATCCAGAATAATGAATCCTATATACCCCAACATCAAATTTTGTATCATCTAATTCATTTGACCCACCATGTCCAATGTTACTACCCTGCTTGATGCAAAAAGTGTTCCCGCAGAAAAAGCGGCTTTGATCTGCCCATCCCGGAACGAGACATACAGCTACAAAAAACTCCGCGACGAGATGAACCGGATTGGACTTGGGCTTTTAAATCTGGGTATAAAAAAAGGTGACCGGGTCTGTATCTATCTGGACAGCTCGCCCGATTACCTGATCAGCTACTTTGCCATATGGAGGATTGGTGCGGTGGCTGTACCAACAAATATCGTATACCGCGGCGAGGAGCTGCTGCACGCGATCAACGATGCCGGTGCCTCTGCGATCATCACGGACAGCCAGGGTGTGAACGTTGTTTCCGCTATCCGTCATAATGCCACCACGCTTTCACACATCATCTGCATCAATTCCTCATGCAATGGATCGGTTGCGTGGGAATCATTTCCCATGGCACCAGCGAACCTGCGTGCAGTCAACTGTGCTACCGATGACCTTTGCCATATCCAGTACACCGCTGGTACAACCGGTATACCCAAAGGTGCGATGCTTACCCACGGCAACTGGATGACCGCTCTTGATGCTGAACGAGAAGCACTCAGGCTCCGGCCGGACGATATATATCTTGGCATCTACCCCATGGGGCATGTCGGTCTTTCATGGGGCCTTTCCATGCTACGGGCGGGGGGCACGTATGTGATGATGGAGCGCTTTGAAATCGACCGGTATCTTGATCTTGCTGAACAGTATAAGGTAACCGTTCTCGCTGGTATGCCCCCGGTTATCCATTCTCTCGTTCATTCCCCGCCCGGAACCGAAAAACGACTTGTGAATGCCCGCGTGATTATCTCCGGCGGGGGGCAGCTCCTCCCGGCAGTCTGGGAAGCGTTTGACCATCGCTATCACATCCCGGTTGCCAATTCGTACGGGTTATCGGAAACGATTGTGATTGGATCGGGAACAACCACACTCCCCGATTATCCTCAGCTGACCATGAACTACCAGAGCGTTGGGGTTGCGGTTGGCTATACTGAAGTGGCAATCGTTGATGTAGACGATCCCAAAAAAGAACTTGCGTTCGGTGAAAGAGGGGAGATCACACTCCGAGGGCCATCAGTTGCAAAGGGGTACTGGAATATGCCCGATGCTACAGCAGAAGTATTCCGCAAGGATGGCTGGTTCCTTACCGGTGATATCGGGTACCTCGATGAAGAGGGTATCCTGTACATCACGGATCGGAAAAAAGACATGATCATCATGTCAGGCTGGAAGATCTATCCCACCGAAGTCGAGAACGTAATCATCCAGCACCCGGCAATTGCTGATGTCGCTGTCTTTGGTGTACCTGATGAGCGGAAAGGGGAGGTTGTGGTAGCAGCAGTTGTGCTCAAACCGGGTGCTTCTTTTACCGACTCAGAACTTGAATCCTGGTGTCGTAATCACTTGGCCGGCTACAAGATCCCACGCACCCTGATGATTGTTGGGGCACTCCCTCGTGTACACGGATGGAAGCTGCTCCGAAGGACTCTGCGGGAAATGTTTGGCAGCCCATCCCCAGTACGGTAAAACCTCAAATAATCTCTTTTAAACCGCCAAGACCCCACACAAACCTTTTAAAGCGTTAAAAAAATATATGCCTGAAGCATTTTGGCAGACATAAAAAGTTATATGCAGGATATCCCGGTAAGCGAAAGACCGAAAAAACGTACTACTGGTATCGTAGGTCTTAACCTGTTGCTGGATGGTGGGTTTCCCGTAGGCACCACCATAATGGTATACGGGACCCCTATTGCCGGTGTAGACCTTGCTGCAATGCAGTTCTGGAAGGTGGACGGTGAAGAGGGCACATACCTGATGAACGATGGAGACGTCGAGTCAGGAATGATCGACGCCTCTGAACTACATCCTGAGATGTACATGACACAGATGGCTGGAAGCCGTATTGTTGTTGATTCACTCTCGACTATCATCATCAAGTACGGGATCGAGGAAGCCTTAAAATTCCTGCGGCTTGCCCGTGACGAGATGAGAAAACGCGGGGCGAATATCATGTTCATTGTTTATTCCGGGATCCATGAACCGGTTGAGATGACCAGGATCATGCGGGCGGCTGATATTGTTATGGAGTTCAACTCAGAAGTCCACCAGGCCGAGATCGAGCGGACGCTTGCTGTTCAGAAGATGAAAGAAGGGGCATCACCACGGCGGCTCCTGCCATTCATTATCACTGATAATGGTATCGAAGCATCGACCACATCAAGGGTCGTTTAAACAGAATTTTCTCTCTATTATAACTGATGCGATTAACCCTCAAAAGAAAAATAAAATTTTTTTTCGGATAACAATTATTAAAGAAAATTATGAAAATTAAAAAAAAATCAATAAAATCATTTTTTGATCATATTATGTGTGGTACGGAAATTTCCGTATAAAAATTCCTTTGCCACCTCCCTACATAGAAGATTGCTCCTCTCAAGGTACCGTTCCGTATCGCGTCCAATCTTTTCTTTCAGGAATTTTTTTTCGCCCTTTGTCCAGTCCTGGATCAAACCTTTGGTCATCTCAAGGTGGAACTGGAGGCCTAGTGCTGACCCGAGCCGGAATCCCTGGTGTGTTACGCGATCCCCTCTGCACCGGAGTCTCGCGCCAACAGGGAGGTGGAATGTCTCGCCATGCATCTGGAAGACGTGGAAGGTATCCGGGAAGGATGCAAATACACCGGTGGAATCGGGTGTCGCGTGGACCGGGTACCAGCCGGTCTCTCTCACAAACCGGTACACGGTTGCACTGTGCGCAGACGCGATCAGCTGGGCGCCAAGGCACAGGCCGAGAACGGGAACACGGTTCTTTACTGCCCTTCGGATCAGCTCCTTCTCCTCTATAAGCCATGGAAGTTCCCTCTCATCGTTCACGCTCATCGGCCCGCCAAGGAATACAAGGTGTGTGGTGTCACCCGCGCTGACGGGGTCACCTTCCCAGAGCCGGGCGTATTCAAACGGGATCTCCTTTTCAGAAAAGATTTTTTCAAAATAGCCGAGCGGTTCTGAGGGTGAGTGCTGAAATGCCCTGACCCGGATTGGATGTTCCCTCTCTCCCGACATAGCTTTTCCTGGATCACTATTGTTTACGCAGGATATTACGGGTTTGTGGTTTGTGGCAGTGAGTAATTCCGGCTGTGGCACATTCGGTTATCGTGGTCATAGAATAACCGGTTACTGGCGGTGATTGAGTTTGGAATCGAAAAGGCAGGTTCGAGCGTGAAATCCCCGGGTAAGGGATTATATCCGTGCGTGACTGTAAAAAAATGAATAGTTACAAAAATAAAATTTTTCACAATCAATTGCGGGTAAATAAAAAAATCACAGCTCGATCCGCACTTCCTTTGCGGCATCGCACATGTTCTTGAGTTTCCAGTAGGCCGACTCCCGGCTCCGCATCCTCATACCACAGTCAGGATCGACGAGCATCGTTCGGGGACCGAAGATCTCTACGCCTTTCTCGATCCGTTTTTTGATCTCGGCAACGCTCTCAACCCGGTCAATCGATGAGTCCACGCAACCGTACCCGATCATCCGCCCGGAAAGGTCGCGGCGTGAAAGGAGATCGAGGTTTGCCGGGTTATTCGCAAACTCGAAGTCCAGCACATTCACGTTGAACTTCAGGATTTCATCCAGCACATTCCCCAAATTCCCGCAGACATGCATACAGGTGGGAATCCGCAGGGCTGACGTAATGAGTCCAATCGCGTGTTTTCCAGCGTCAAGATCGGCCATACCGGTGGAAAATATCGGCTCGTCAATCTGCAACAGGGTTATCCCTGCTGCCTCCAGTGCTTTTACCTCGGGAACCAGTGCAGCGGCAAGGTCCAGCGCTAGTTCCTCCTTGTCCCGGTATATAGGGGTATTGATGTGGAGCCCGTGGGCAAGCGTAGTGGGCCCGGTGATGATCCCTTTAACTTTCGGGGCTTTTGAGAGAGCATACTTTGTGTCTCCCACGGTTATGGATCCGGATGCAGGCTGCACTTTGCCGATGATCTCCTGTTCTTTTACCCCGGGAAGTTTTGAGGTAAATGCCCCGATCATGTCTCCCCGCACCTGCCCGTCCGATATGATATCGATGCCTGCTGAGATCTGGTCGGAGACTGCTGTCTCTACTGCGGAGTGAAGCGGATCAAAGAGACTTCTCAGGCCACCACCTTTCACTACCGGGTAACTCCCGACCACGGTTGTCGCCAGTACTTTATTGATAAAATACTCTTTTGACATAGATTATCCGGATAATTTATCGTACAATCGAATTGACTCGGCGATAAAAAAATGTATGCGGTCAGGGGACCAGCCGGTGCATGTCACGGGGGAACAACACTGCCTCGCGCACATTTGACAGCCCGAGCATCGTCATGACCAGCCGATCGGCTCCCAGTCCCCAGCCTGCATGGGGTGGCATGCCGTACCGGAACGGGCGCAGGTAGAACTCGAAACTCTCGGGATTCAGTCCTTTCTTTTTGATCTGCTGTACGAGGAGATCATGCTGATGGACCCGCTGCGCCCCGCTCGATAACTCCATTCTCGGGTGCATAAGATCAAATGCCTTGCAGATAGAGGGATCATGGTCGTAGGGCATAGCATAATAAGGACGGATTTGGCTTGGCCAGTCTACAATGAAGTAGTGCCCGCCCATTTCTGCACCAATTGCTCTCTCTGCTGCGGGACTGATATCATCGCCGTACTTGATCGGGTCATCAATCTTTTTTGCAGCGATCTCGATTGCTTCGCAGTAGGGTAGCCGCGGGAATGGAGCTTTTGGAATAACAAAATCAGTTATCTCGATGCTGGCAAGCTGGTCTCCACAGGTTGCGCTGACATACTCGTAGGTTTTTACAATCAATGATTCGAGGATGCGCATCACCTCGAGATGATCAGCATAGGAGACCTCGATATCGATCGATGTGGCCTCGTTTAAGTGCTTAGTCGTGTTGTGCTCTTCGGCACGGAAGATTGGCCCGATCTCATAGACCTTCTCAAATCCTGCTGCCATCATCATCTGTTTGTAGAGCTGCGGGCTCTGGTTGAGAAATGCTTCTTTGTCAAAGTAAGCGATGGGGAACAGTTCGGTCCCGCCTTCGGTTGCGGCGGCAACGATCTTGGGGGTGGTGATATTGATGAATCCCTCGTGATGCAGGTACTGGCTAATGGCATGCATTGCAGCGCTGCGGATCTGGAAAACGGCAGCGACCCGGGGTCTCCGGGCGTCAAGGAACCGGGCATCAAGCCGTGTGTCGAGATCGGCCGGCACCTTCTCCACAACGTCAAGGGGGAGCGGACTGTCGGCCAGGCTGATGATCTCAAATACATCCGGCATGAGTTCGCGTCCGCCCGGTGCCTTGTCAATCGCCTTTACCGTCCCTGAAACACGGACAACCGATTCGCGGGAGACCCGTTTTGCAGCGGCAAGCACAGCATCTGAAGCTCTCTTTTTAGGGATAGTTACCTGGATGATACCGGTCCGGTCGCGAATCAAAAAGAAGGCAAGACCCCCGAGATCCCGAACCTCATGGACCCAACCGCAGACTTCGGCCTGCCCGCTTGCCGGTGTAACTGATTTTATGGGAATGCGCATGATGAAATCCTATATCTATGGGGCTCAGGGGATAATGGATTTTATGGGAATGTCCTCTCAGTTTGATCGGTTCATATATCCTGACTGCAGGATCCCGGTAAAAAACGCACACTCGGAAAAAAATGTTCTTTTTTTAAATTCCTTTCATATCCGGGTAGAGCACATCCCCTCCCCCGGGCAGCTGGATAGTGGCGATCGTTGTATTGATCTGGCTTAAGGAATTTGCCAGGATCTGTTTTTGTGAGAGGGTATAGAGCGTGTCGCCAATATAGAGCGAGCGTGTCACTTCGTATGGTGAACCGTACCTACCAGATCCAGTTCCTGATCAACTACATCTCCAAGCCCGGACTCCTCTCCTGCAGGCACTGAAATTCTCCCCTCTTATACTATACATACGACATTATGATGATAAAAATAGTGAATTATTGCGTCCATGAAAAATTCCTCCTGTCGGATTAATAATTTACCGCATAACCCCCATCAGAATACATACTATTTATAGAGGGACACAAAATGAAAATAAGGTGAATCCATGAAAACCGTTCATGAACCAACATATTCCTTTGTTATTTTAACTCTTGTTCTTATTGTGGTCAATACCCTTATCGCCCGGTTCTGCGTGATTGCACTTCCCGGAGGGGTGGCTGGTGTATCTGCTCTGTATTTTGCTGTTGCATTCATGATCCTCTTCACTCTCTGGTTCGGTGCATATGGTGCAATCGCAGCGTACGCCGGGACATTGATAGGGGCCGGTCTCCTTTCGGCCGATCCGGCAATTCCCCCGGTTGTAGCGATATACTGGTCGATCGCCGGTCTCCTGCAGGTGCTGATTCCGCTCGTCGCGTTCCGTACATTTAAAGTCGATCTTACTCTCGAAAACCGGCGTGATTTGACGCTGCTTCTCCTGTTTGGGGTATTGATCAACAATAGTGTGGGTGCAGCATGGGGTGCGTGGACACTCGCATTTGGAAATGTAATTACATCAAGCCAGATCGGGAGTGTCTTTACCCTCTGGCTTATTGGTAATATCATCGTGACGATCATTATTGTGCCACTTGCACTCCGGTACGGGACACCCTGCATCATGAAGACAAAGATCTTTGTCCGGAACTACTGGGACTAAAAACCGGGATTAATACATTTTTTGCGTTGATTTTTTATTTCACTTGATCATCAGGTTGTGAAGTATCTCCGGTAGAAAAAGAACAAGATGGGTATCAGCAGGTAGGTGGTCATTGACCACGAGGGGGATACAAACGAACAGACCCGTCCCAATAATGACACAAACGGGGCGATAAGGGAGCGGTGCATCCCGGCTGTTGCATCCTTCTTACTGATCTCAATAGATGTGAGACCGGGATTATTAACCAGGTACCACCAGTGGATAAAAAAGAGAACACCAAGTATGAACAGGTTGGCATGGAACAGGTCAACGGCAACCTGCACGCCGGAATAATCCCCGCTGACATTTGTGGTAAATGGCATCATCACGGTAAAGGCAAGGATGAACAGGGTGATCCACACCAGTTGCAGGATCGACGATTCGGACATAGTGAAACCGGCGGTGGTGGACGAGCCAGAACGATGCGAGGATAAGGAATGCGATTAAAAACGAATAGAATTCCGGGCGCATCGCAGCGATGTAACCCGGGAGTACAGCCGGGGCATCCGATACCGGGATCGGCGGGACAACAAAGCCCGTCACAAGCAACGTCATCGCAAACGCAAAGATCCCGTCAAAAAGCGCCTCCAGCCTGCTCTTGGAAATGTGGTATTTGTCCATTGTTTCCTGTTCGCTCACGTACTACACCCCGGCAGATTAACAGACTACCTAACCGCTTTCATGAAAATGGGAATGGCCAGAGTTTATTTGTTTCCTGCCAACTGCCTGATGAAAATAGTGATTATGGGTAAAGGCATATTCCCGCAAGTAAATGGTTCAGCGTCAGATACAAGCAATTTTTTGCCATCGCACACCTTTTTACCTACCAGCCAATATCATTACATGGAGAACGGATTATGAAAATTATCGGTATCAACGGGAGCCCGAAAAGGGAAAAAAGCCAGACCCGCCTCCTTGTCATGGGGGTTCTTGAAGGAGCACGGCAGGCAGGAGCGGACGTAACGTTTGTAGACATCTGTGGCCTTGAGATTAAGTACTGTACAGCGTGTGGTACCTGTTACGCAAAAGGGGAATGCATCCATGATGACGATTTCCCGATGCTGCTTGAGAAGTTGATGGACGCCGATGGTATCGTCCTCGGCTCACCGAATTACATCGATTCGGTCACTGCCCAGCTCAAGACCATGTTCGACAGGATGGCGGATGCAATCCACTGCCAGTACTTTACCGGGAAATACGGATGTGCGGTCTCAACAGCCGGCGGTTCGATGGCAGACAAAGTCGCGGATTATATGAATGCAACGATGCTGCACCTTGGCGCGACAACAGTTGGGAAAGTTGGTGTGAATCTTTTAGGTAATCCCGCAGCGATCGTACCTGCGGAAAAGCAGGCAAAGGAACTCGGCAGGAAACTTGTTGATGCGATTAGGACGAAGTGGAAGGATCCGGCACAGCAGAAAATTCTGGATGAACGCAGGGAATACTTCAAGCGCATGGTGACGTTCAATAAAGATCTCTGGAAACATGAGTACGATTACTGGAAGGGGACGGGTGAACGGTAACTCTTTTTAGCACAGGATGCAGACCGGGGGATTTCACCCGATCCGGATCTCGTACCCGTTATCCACCAGGCCTTTTTTAATTGCTGTGATATGATCCGGTCCCCGGGTCTCCAGTTCTATGTTCACTCTCGCCATCAGTAAGGGGAGATCGTTTTCTCCCTGCGTGTGGTGGATATTGAGGATGTTGCCCTGTTCCTGTGCAATCACGGCAAGGAGCCAGGCAAGAGTGCCGGGATGATCATCGAGTATTACCGAAAAGTGCATGATCCGGCCCCGGCGGGCAAGCGATTGCCGGATGACCCGGAAGAGCTGGGCACTTTCAATGTTTCCCCCGCTAATCACAAGAACGACATTGCTGCCCGACATTACATCAATGGAACCGTTCATCAACGTTGCAAGCGGGACTGCACCAGCTCCTTCTGCAACCACGTGCTTTCTTTCGAGCAACAGGAGCATTGCATCAGCGATCTCTTCTTCGGATGCAAGTACGAAGCGATCGACATACTGCTGCATGATGGGTAGCGTAAGACTACCGGTCTCTGCCACGCGGATACCATCAGCAATGGTCTTTCCTGCCGGAATCCGGCATGGAGCTCCCTGCCGGATGGCCTCTGCTGCGGACGAACACACCCGTGCCTGGGCCCCGATGATAGTGACCTCTGACTTTTTTTCTTTTGCTGCGGTTGCGATTCCGGCAATGAGGCCACCCCCACCGACCGGTACAATAATCATATCCGTCTCCGGGAGATCTGCGAGGATCTCGAGAGCGATGGTTCCCTGCCCGGCAATCACCTCATTATCATCATAGGGATGGATAAAGAGCTGTCCATTGCGTGCGATCTCCTGTGCCTTCCCAATACTCTCCTCTAATGTTTTGCCATAAATAATCACCCGCGCCCCATAACCCCTGGTCGCTTCCTGCTTCGAAAGAGAAGACCATTCCGGCATGACGATGGTAGCGGGGATACCGGCAGAATGTGCCGCTACGGCAACGCCCTGCCCGTGATTTCCGGCTGAGGCTGCGACCACGCCCTGTTCCCGGAATGTATTGATAGTGGAAAGAATCTTGTTGGTCGCCCCCCGGACCTTGAACGATCCCGCTTTCTGTAGTGTTTCGAGTTTAAGGTAGACATTCGCCCCGGTCATTTCAGAAATGGTGGGTGAAAGCACGAGGGGTGTGTGGATAATGTGAGGAGAAATCCTTATTTTTGCTGCCTCGATATCTGCAAGCGAGACCATGAAGAGAAGCTAGCTTGTGAGGATATGAAAATAGCGGCGGTAAGGGTATTTTTAATCCTGTCGTAATAAGGACGGTGCCTTTATCAGATCTCAGGTTTCCCGTTAATCAGCGGCGCTAATAAAACATATATGGCAAGGAGCAGGCCAGCGGGGACCGGGTTGTAATACGGGAGGGATGCAATGGTGGTTACCCCAAGTACACAGACCCGGATTACAAAACCTACCGCAGAGATGCCAAGCTGTACCACATCCATAACGCTCTCCGCTTTCCAGAGATACAGCAACGTGCTGAGTATCCCGGCGATTATGATCCAGCGCGCCAGGACATGAAACAAGGGTTCGGTGCCGAACAGGTACCAGGAGATCCCATAGGTAACAATGAACAGGGCAAATGTCTCTGCAGGAATATATTTGATCAGCTCCTCCTGGTAGGAATTCAGAAGGGGGATAGATATCCTGAACGGAACTGGTGTTCGTCCCAGACAGTACCAAACCACGGTTCCGTTTCGTCACCACAAGCCGCATTATCTCTCAACTCATTCTCTTACCAGCATGCTCTGGAGGGTTTATCATATCAAGCCATCGCAGCAGACCTGCGTATACATAAAAAAGGTACTGGAAGACACCCGATAAAAGATATATGGGTGTTATTGTGCAGTTCGTTTCTTGATCATTTCAAGCGCTTCGAATGCTTCCCGTCTTACGGTAACATTTTCATCCGTAAGAAGACCGGTCAGGTGATCAACGGCCTTCTGGTCTCCGATCTCTCCGAGCAGGAGTGCTGCACGCTTCCGAACATCACTCTGATCATCCTTTAATACCATAATCAGTGGCGTGGTTGCAGGCTGCCCGAGCATCCAGAGAGCTTCCATTGAACCAGTCCTCATCCTGGAATCTCCCTCGCGGAAAACCTGCATGAGCGGTGCAATGGCCGGAACTCCAAGAGCGGCCAGAGCTTTAACGACTTCGATGCGGACTGACCTGTCCGGATCATCGAGTGCTTTCATGATGGGTGGGATTGCCCTGGTGTTCCCGATATCCCCGAGCACTGCTACGGAATTCCTGCGGATACCCGGGTTCTGATCACCGAGTGCTTTTATCAATGAATCTATAGCAGGTTCGCCTATGGTTAAGAGAGCGAGCGTTGCCCGCCGGCAGATATCATCGTTTGGATCGATAAGCGCACGGATAAGTGGCTCGATGGATGGCTCCCCGATGGAACAGAGTGTTGCCATCGCAGCCATACGGACGTGCTCTTTTGCATCATTAAGTGTTTCGATGAGTGGCCCAACTGCCCTGGGATCCCTGATACGGCCGAGTGCAACTGCACCCGCATGTCTGACCATGGCATCGGGATCTTTGAGTGATTCAATAAGCTGGGGGACAACCCGTGTTTCACCCATGATCCCGAGTGCCTGGACGGCTCCCCGCCGGATAAACGGGTGGCTGTGTTTCATCCCCTGAATAAGGGGTTCGACCGATGGTTCACCAATCAACTGGAGAGCACGGATAATTTCCTGACGTACATCGTCACCCGGCTCGTCCAGTGCCTCAATCAATGGTCCAACAGCTGGCTCGCCAATCTTACCAAGGGTATCTGCAGACCCTCTCCTGATGATCCAGTACTCATCCTTGAGTCCACGGATGAGCGGTTCGATGAATGGCTCGCCAAGATCGCCGACTGATCGCACAGCACTCCAGCGGGTGTCAAGGTCCCCCTCGATCAGAGCGGCGAGGAAGCGATCAGAGCGCTCCTTTTGTGAACGGACGTGTGATTCGTCCTCATCGCCCTTTCCTGACTTAAAAAGGTTGAGGAATTTTTTTATAATGCTCATATGAGTTCTCCGAACGAATATTTGTATAAAGCCTTCAAATAGGTATCGGGTACGCGTGCCGGGTTTTAATCAATCTTTGGAAGATTAAATTGGATTTTTAACAGATCTGTGCGTTTAATACCGAAATTTCAGGGAATGTGAAACCGATGAAAACACTACAGGGACAAAACAGAGTGCATTTACCGGTTTTTTTATATAAAAAAACGGTAGGGAATTAGTGAGATATCCCTGGTACATTTATTATGAGTCTGATGCGTAACCGACCGTGAATTGGGTGGAACCAGACGTGGTTTTTGGGATGTCATAAACATACATGGTATAGGACCCCGTAGGAGTGGTGGTATCAAGGGTATACTTAAAACGCCAGGTTTTATCACCCATAACAGACAGTGTAGCCAGTTCAACACCGCTCGAATATCTTTCGGGCCCATATAATACCAGTAAAACATTTTGTGCGCCCGTTGTGCATCGACCTGAAAATATCAGGGAGTCTCCTTTGGCAACTGAAAAACTATTGGAGGTAATCGAGACTAATCCCCCGCCCACGACGGAGAATCCAACCCTGCCGGATGTTGTTTTCAGGGGGTCCTCTGCTACGAATATGTATGCGCCTGACTGGATAGACTGCCCCGGATTCCAGGTATAACTCCATGAACCGGCACCATTGACGTTTTGGGAAACCAGAGATATACCACTGGAATATTTTCCCGGTCCAAATATTGTCAATAACACGTTGTCACAGCCAACGCATGTACCTGAAATTACGATCGAGTCTCCTACAATCATTATATTTTTACTTGCCTGAATCGTAATGTTGGTAGTCGAAGTTGTTACCGGAGATAAGTTCTGTTGCGACTGATTATTTGATTGAGGTGCCATTGCAGCAAAAAAATGAGATGTACCTGAAGGTACCGAAATAACTGCAGACCAGCTCTGATATCCCGGGTACCGGAATTCAAGCGTGTGATTTCCTGGCTCCACATTGGGAATGGTACTTGGTGTACTCCCCTGAAATTGATTGTTCAGGTATATTTCAGCACCGGAAGGTGATGATGTAAGTTGAATGGTACCCTTCACGGAGTCCTGAGTTGATGTACACCCGGATATGAACACACAAAAGAGTAAGATAAAAACAACCGTTTTTAAAATCATATTTTTTTTCATATCTCTCACGATAACCGTTATTGTGCGGCATTATATAGGTTTCTCTAAAAACCGCGGGTATGCAGAGGATTAATGTATCCCGGCAAGATGGAGGATATCCTGCGCAAGTGAGACACTTTTTTCTTCGCTTGTCATGAGTGTATCAAACCTGACCGATCCACTGACATCTACCGGATCGCGGATGTCCTGTACGAATATGTCAGGGATCCCTTCATAGCATTGTAATGTCCCAACCGAGCTGGGTTCAAATCCTGCTGCCTGCATAAGAGCAGCAGCAGGACCGCTGACCGGGGCATTACCGATGAACGGACTTACTGCTATCACGTTTTTGTCCCTGATAGCAGATTTTATTCCCTCGCATGCAAGAATCGGGGAAATACTGGTTATTGGATTGGACGGCCCTATCACAATAGTATCACTTGCTTCAATCACCGCAAGGACCTCCTCGGTTGCCAAAGGAGGTTCAATAAAATTTCTCACTACCTGTGTTATCCCGATCTTTCCTTTTGCCCGGACCCAGTACTCCTGGAAGTGGATCAGGCCAAGATCTGTTTTTACCTGGGTTGTCACTTGGGTGTCTGTCATCGGGAGAACGTTTTCACGAACGCCAAACCGGTCGCAGAGAATTTTTGTGACATTGGTCAGGCGCATCCCAGACCGCATCATCTCGCCGCGGGCGATATGTACTGCACGATCCTGATCGCCGATTGTGATGAACTCATCGGTGCCAAGCCGGGTAATCTCGTCATGGGTAGTGAACGAATCGTTCCTGATTCCCCACCATGTATCGGTATTGAGGATACCGGCAAACAAGTACATAACCGTGTCAAGATCCGGCGAGAGGTGATTTCCCGATATCCAGATGTCCTCGGCAGTGTTAACAATGACAGAGATTTCATGACGGTCCATCACTTTCTGCATGCCCCGCAGGAGCTTCGGGGTTCCTGTCCCACCTGAAAGGAACGTGATCATTACTCAATACTTTTATGCAATGTATATGAAGATTCTTTTAGTGAATTTGTGAAGATCATAAAAGACCCGGTCCATGGCTATGTCGAGGTGGAGGATTTTGCGCTTGCCCTGCTTGATTCCCCGGCGCTCCAGCGACTCCGCTATATTAAACAACTCGGTTTTTCGTATCTTGTATACCCCGGAGCCAACCATACACGGTTTGAACACTCGCTTGGTACCATGTTTCTTGCGGATGTGGCCGCACGCCGGTTCGGGCTTTCTGATGATGAGCGTACGCTGGTAGTCGCTGCTGCCCTCCTCCATGATATCGGGCACGGACCATTCTCCCACGCGAGTGAACCGCTCATGGAGGAGTTCCTGCATTGTACCCATGATGATATCGATATGGTCGTTGAGGAAAAGGCAGGCGATCTTCTCCGTGCATCGGCGATTGATCCAGATGAACTCTGCGCGGTTGTTCGAGGGAAACATACCCTGTCGGGAATAATTCATGGGGACCTTGATGTGGACAGGATGGATTACCTTCTCCGGGATGCCTATTACACCGGTGCGCCCTATGGTTCAGTCGACGCTCAGCGTCTCATCCGGCACCTGATCCGGACCGATGTGGGTACCGTGATCGACGAGAATGGGGTGAACGCTGCAGAATCACTCCTGATCGCCCGCACGCTGATGCGACCAACGGTATACTACCATCATGTGAGCTGGATTGGAGAGAGCATGTTCCAGCTCGCTGTACTGGAACATCTTGATGGTGCTGACAAAGTGGAGTGTCAACACCTTCTCCGGATGGACGATGCAACCTGTATGCATACATTACGTACCTCAGAAAAACCCGTTGCCCGGGATCTCTCGCTCCGGCTGTATGAGCGCCGTCTCTATAAACGGGCTATCTACGCGGGGAGCGATCAGGTCAGTACACCGCTGTTTGAGCAGGGAGTAACTATTGAAAAATGCCGCGAATTTGCAGCAAAGATTGCGTTGGATGCCGGTCTCCTGTCACATGAAGTCCTGGTGGATATACCATCAATTCCGAGCGAGATGTCACTTGGAGTCCGTACCCTTAATGCAACCCGGCGCGAACAGTGGCGCCTTGGTGTGTATACCCTTCCTGAACACAGGGATCTGGTTGCAGAAGTTAGTTGTGAGGTTCTGCACATTAAAAAACCGACCCGGCAGGATACGCTGTTCTGATCCGGATCCGGGGGCACACGGTGTAACTGCATTCGTGCACATTTTTTTAATTATCCGGATAGTGCTGGAATTTTTTGAAGCATTCATCAGAGACTGATGGGTATACCGTGCCGGATTCATGCGGTACATAAATAAACTATAATATATTCCCTTCCCCAAACACTCACCATAATGAAAAACCTCATGGCCATCATTCTTGCGCTGATCATGGCAGGAGTAATGATTGCCGGGTGCACCCAGAACCCGGCACCTGCCGCCACGCCAGTACCGACTCCTCTGGCAACGCCAACCGCCACGCCAGCCGCAACGGTTCCGGTACCCCAACCATCGTTTTCTCTTGGCGATCATTACCTGCAGAAATCGTACTCCTTCCAGAGTGAGAAGGATGTATTTGTTGAACAGATACGGGTGGACAACCCCTCGTGGGGTATCGGGTTTGACGTGCTCCCCCTCAATGACGACCAGCAGTATTGCTGGTTTGAGATGAATATCACGAACATGGATACCCAGCAATTCGATATCTATGGATATGGACGGGACAAAGGTTTCGAAAAACACCAGCTATACCCGATGTACACCACCGGGCCCTACAAAATTGAGATGAAGGGCAATCTCGTCAAGGTGGATGTCACCGTGGCAAAGAGGAACCCATAAATTATGAGGTGAAAGTGATGATAGAAGACTGGATTGTAGTAACATGCGGTGTCGTGGCAATTGTTGTTGTCATGGCCGTCACGTTGTTGAAACTTCGCAGTGCCGAGCGCAGGATACACGAAAGCACACACAAACTCAAAGTCTATAATGATCTGCTGAATGCGATTACCGAGCTGAACCTTGCCGGTGGCGATCCTTATAAGATGGATATCGCAAAAAAGAACCTCGCCATGACGCTCAACCGCTTAAACCTCCTTGGAAGTTCCGGTGTGCTCAAGAGTACAAGCGATTTGTTAGACTTTTTAAACGAACACAAGGACAGGGATTACGACACGCTCCGGCTGCACAATATTCTCAATACTCTCGTAATTGAAGCGCGCCGGGATCTCAACCCAACCCATGCACGCCGCGTAGAGGAAGCGCACGTGCGGTACCGCTTCTTTGCGCCACCAAAAACAAAATGAATTTTTTTCTTCTTCCCGGTTTTTCCTGCATAAACTCTTTTTATCCTGACTCCGACATTGGTATCACAGGAAAACGCGAGGTTGAGATGGTAAAAGAGTTTGTAATCGGCGTGACGGGTGCAAGCGGTGCCTGCTATGCCCGGCGCCTGCTTGAAGTGCTCTGCAGGGATGCAAAAGTGCATATCATCGTTTCGGGTGTTGCACAGCAGATTGCAGCACATGAAGGTGTTTCTTTTGAAGGGTTCAAGGCAATCTATCATCCCGTTGACAAGATGACAGCCTCGATCGCGAGCGGATCCCACCGGTTTGACGGGATGGTAGTTATTCCCTGCAGCGCAAAGACGCTTGCAGCAATCGCGACCGGGTATGCAGACAACCTGATCACCCGGACTGCTGATGTCTGCTTAAAGGAGCACCGGAAATGCATTCTTGTCCCCCGGGAGACACCGCTTTCAAAGATCCACTTGAAGAACATGCTCGCCGCAGAGGATGCCGGGGCTACGATTATGCCGGCAAGTCCCGGGTTTTACCACAATCCAAAAACGATAGACGACTTAATAGACATGGTTGTCGCCCGCGTGCTTGACCACCTCGAGGTGGAACATACTCTTGTAAAACGCTGGAGCGGTTACGATGCGTGAATTCATAAAAAAAATGCGGGAGCATGGGCTCGTTGTTGACATTGATGCGCCGGTTTCGGCTGATATGCAGGCACCAAAGATGGCGGCTAATACTGACAAACTCCTGTTTTTCCATAAGATCGAGGGAGCCCGGGCGGTAATGAACCTCACCGCGAGCCGGCGTGCTCTCTCGCTGGCTCTCGATATTGACGAGAACAGTATGGTAAAAACACTTGCTGATGCGAAATTTAACGGGAAAGTAAAAACTGCAGGGACACTCACGATGAAAAAACCTGATCTGTCCTCAATTCCTGTCATGCATCATTTCCCCCGGGATGCCGGGAAATATCTTACATCGGGGATTGTTTTTTCTCGGTTTGAAGGAGTGGAGAATGCATCAATCCACCGTATGCAGGTGCTGGACAGCCACCGGGTTGTCGCACGGCTGGTTGAGGGGCGACACACGCATGTGATGCTGGGAAAAGCGCTGGCTAAGGGGGAGAAACTCCCCATAGCAGTAACTATCGGGACACACCCGGTGGTGACTTTTGCGTGCTGCACCCGCGTTCCCCCCGGAATGGAGCTGTGCTATGCTGCTGAGCTCCTTGGCGGTGAAATATCCGTCCGACAATGTAGTAATGGGGTGCTCGTGCCGGATGCCGAGATTGTTTTAGAAGGATTTATCGGTGGGGACGTAACTGATGAGGGTCCCTTTGTAGATATCACCGGAACCTATGATCCCGTTCGACGGCAACCGGTGATTGAATTTACCGGTATGCACCTTAAACCGGATTTCATCTATCACGGTATTCTGCCTGGTGGCGATGAACATAAAGTGCTCATGGGCTGCCCGTATGAACCGAAGATTTACCGTGCCGTGGCAGGAGTTACCGGGGTGAAGAATGTAGTTCTGACCAAAGGAGGGTGCGGCTACCTCCACGCGGTGATCCAGATTAAAAAGAATACACAGGGTGATGCAAAGAACGCGATTATGGCAGCATTTGCCGCTCATACTTCACTCAAACACGTTGTTATTGTTGACGAGGATATCGATCCCCGTGATCCAAATGACGTGGAGTATGCAATTGCGACTAGGGTGAGCGGTGACCGGGATATCATGGTAATCACCGGTGTGCGGGGGTCATCTCTCGATCCCTGCCAGCTTGAGGATGGAACCAATGTCAAAGTCGGCGTCGATGCAACAATGGTGCTTGGGCGCGAGAACGACTTTTCGCGTGCGACTTGGTGAACCTGATGTATCTCGATTCCGAAGATGAGAAGATCCTTGCCGGTGAGCAGGGTGAGACCCGGCAGAAGATGCTGGAACTTCTCGTCGCTCTTGGCAAGGTTTTTGGTGCTGAACGGCTTGTCAGGATCCGGAGTGCACAGGTAAGCGGGGCCTCGTACAAAACGATAGGCGAATATGGGCTTGCATGGTTGTCGAGTCTTGATGCCCGTGCCGTCGTTCCAGCGGTGTTAAACCCGATCGGCATGCCACGCGAACGCTGGCAGGAAATGGATGTCGAACCAGCATTTGCTGAACGACAGCAGGCAGTAATCACAGCTTATGAGCGACTCGGTGTGAACCTTGAATGCACCTGCACACCCTATTACCTGCGTGAAACGTCTTTTGGCGATCATCTTGCATGGTCGGAATCGTCCGCTGTCAGTTACGCCAACTCGGTCATCGGGGCACGGACAAATCGCGAGGGAGGACCTGGAGCGCTTGCTGCTGCCCTGATCGGAAAAACTCCCTGTTATGGGCTGCATCTTGAAAAAAACCGTAACCCCCAAGTGATTATTGAAGTAAAACCCGATGAAAAAAACCGGAGCATTGCCCGTTACGGCGCGCTTGGCTATCATGCCGGGAAAATGGTGGGCAATAAAATCCCCTTCTTCCGGGGCATCACACCCAATCCAGACCAGCTGAAAGCACTCGGTGCAGCAATGGCGGCAACCGGGGCTGTTGCGCTCTATCATGTCGAAAATGTAACCCCGGAGGCAAAGAAGAACCGGTTCAATCTTTCCTCTCTTGAGGCAATCAGCATAGAGCCCGCCGAGATTGATATGCTCTTTACCGGGATCCCGGTTGATGCAGTAGCTGTGGGCTGTCCGCACTGCTCGCCCGCTGAACTTGTTGATATCGCGCGGCTCTTAAAAGGAAAAACTGTCACAAAACCTTTCTACGTCTTTGCCGCACAGGGAGTCATTGAAAACAACCAAAAGACCGTTGATGCCATTGAGAAAAGTGGAGCCCGGGTCTTTGCCGACACCTGCATGGTGGTCTCACCGGTGATGGAACGATACTCAGCAATCATGGTAAACAGCGGTAAGGCGCTTGCCTATGTGCCGGATATGTGCGGCGCGGTGGCGCGAATCGGGACGATCGAAGATTGTGTGACCGTAGCGACATCGTAATCGCTGGTATCTTGTTCCAGACACTTTTTCAACAATATCGTCTTGGTAAGGCAGGATCCGAATTAAAAATGGGTTTATTATCCCTTGAGAGAGAGCAGAATTTTTTTAATCTCCGCGACTGCAGCCTGCTCCGGGTTCTTTCCCGGGCCAACCCCCTCACCGTATGAAAGGATTTTCAGGACCTCATTTTTTGTCATACTGGTGAAGCGCAGATTATTCCAGATCTTCTGATCAATCACATTCCAGGTACATTGCAGCAGATGACCCAGCAGATCGATATCTTCCCGGTTGAATGAGCTCCAGTCAGCACCAACTCCGATTTTAATTTTTTTTATTGTCTCTTCAACTGTTTTTTCACGGTGTACATGATACAACCGCCTTCCCACTTCTTTCTGCGATACATCAGGCATTTTTTAAAACCCCCGTCTCCCGCACACGAATGCGTGATCAGTTTTTTCATTACCCTCTCACGTGATAACCTTTATGGCTCGCCTTTTGGATATGATAGTCGATAGCAAAAACGGGGAACCCTAAAATGAAGATGATAATGAGCCGGGATGTTGGGATAATGCTCCTTTTGTTCGATTGGTGTGTACTATACCCCAGGTGACCAAAAAAATTCAATAGGTTTACAAGTCACCCCTTCCTACGAATTAGTGATGCTGGATATTATGCAGGCTAAAATTGGCCTTATCATCATTATCATTGCGGTTTTAGTCCTGCCATTCAAAGTCCGGGCAATTGAACGCAACCTTGAGATTTTCCTGTTCGTCTCAGGGATACTTGCACTGACTTTATCCGGATTTATCCCCTTACCGGGAGAACAGACGGGTTGGAGCTGGAAGATCCTGACAGAAGCCCTGACTACCCCGCTGAATATAACCAATATCTATGGGATACCGATAGGTATCGTGCAGATCGTGCTCCTTGTCGGGATTATCATATATGTCTGGTACCGGCAAATCGAGCTGGCAATATATAACCTGGTGAAAAAATTCCCGGTATCCACGATCATTTTCGGACTGATTATCACTCTGGGACTCATTTCGAGTGTAATCTCTGCAATACTCGCAGTGATTTTGCTTGTCGAAATTATCTGTGCGCTGCCGCTCGACCGTGGTTCCAAGATTGATGTTTGTGTTGTCGCCTGCTTTGCAATCGGGCTGGGTGCCGCTTTAACACCCCTCGGGGAACCCCTCTCCACTATTGTTGTTACCAAACTTTCCGGTGCCCCACATTATGCCGGCTTCGATTTTCTCATCAGTATTCTGGGCATCTATATTATACCTGCAGTCATCCTTCTGGGAATTATCGGGGTCATCCTGTACAAACGAGGCAGTGCCGGAACAGGAGTATCCGAAAGTCACCTCCAGCGGGAGACCATCCGGCAGGTTGTTGTTCGTTCCGGGAAAGTGTACCTGTTTATTATGGCACTGGTCTTTCTTGGCGAGGGTTTTAAACCGATCGTCCTCGATTATGTGATACAAATCCCGGCAGAAGGACTGTACTGGGTAAATATGGTCTCTGCTGTGCTTGACAACGCCACACTTGCCGCTGCTGAGATTGGGCCCGCCCTTTCTGTCCAGCAGATAAAAAGCGCAGTAATGGGGCTTATTATTGCCGGAGGGATGCTCATTCCCGGAAATATTCCCAATATCATTGCTGCAGGAAAACTGGAGATTACGAGTAAGGAATGGGCAAGAAGAGGAGTCCCTCTTGGTCTTGTTCTGATGGTGTGCTTCTTTGGTATTCTCTTTATTCCTCAGTATCTTGGTTTGGCATAAACAGCAGACATTTTTATTCCGTGATATGGGAGCGTCATATCCACAGGGCATGAGGTCTGGAGAACAGAAAGGCATTAGTGCCGGGAGCATGACACCTTTTAAAAGCACATCTATGGTTTCTTGGGAGTGTCATATTTCTCCATAAAAACAAGAATCGATTCCCTTTAAAATTTTTTAAGAATAGTAAAAAAGGAGGAAAATAGTATTGTTGTTCAGAGAAGAGGATCTGTGTTTCCCCCACATCAGATGGATCCCATGAGGATCCCGCAGATCTTATCGACTCCCGTCTCCTCCCGCAATTTCTTGCTGTTTACATCGTTTCCGATACTGATGATCTCCTCCA
>JAPKXT010000017.1 GCA_026394695.1 Methanoregula sp. | reverse complement strand
CGGTTCACCGCATTGCAGATCTGCTGTTCGTAGTCATCCATCCGGTCGATGGGGAGCAGGAGCGCTTCTTTTGCAAGGGCGGCCGCGCCATCAAATGTCCCCCCGATCCCGATACCCAATACCACAGGAGGACAGGGTTTCCCCCCGGCAAGAAGCATGGTCTCAACAACAAACCCTTCGATCCCGTACTGGTGTGTGGGAAGGAGCATCGCAATCCTTGAAGTGTTCTCCGCTCCTGCCCCTTTCGGGAGTACCGTCACGGTAAACATCGGACCGGGTTTTATATGGATTGCCGGCATCCCGGCACCGGTGTTGTCCCCGGTGTTGTGCCGCGAGAGCGGGTCTACAACATTGGGGCGTAGCGGGACGTCCCGTGTTGCCCGTCGGATACCCAGTGCTACTGCATCGTAGAGATCTGCGGTGAGAAAAACATCCGGGGGAATCGTAAGGTACACGACCGGGACACCGGTGTCCTGGCAGAGCGGTACTCCGAGACGATCTGCCTCTTCGATATTTTTCAGGATATTGGTAAACTCGCCGCGAGCTACCGGGTTAGTCTCGGCAGCGGCTGCCCGCCTGATGACACGCAGCACATCCGGAGGGAGGCGGATGACGGCTTCGCGGTACGCCCGGAAGGTGGCATCAGCAAGCGACGCGTGGATCACGATATCGTCCGGTGTCTTCATTCATGTACACTGAGGAGAGCAGGATAATAAGGGGATCGGGCGGTGGTAAAATAACGTAAAGACGGGGGTTTTCCCCGCAGTTTACTGCTTTTCTGGTCTTCCTTTGATACCTGATGGCTTCTCATACTCAAAAGACCCGATCCGGAAAACCTGTGGCACCCCAAAAACAGCCCTTCTTTTCCCTTTGACCGTGCTACCCCCCCATGCACCCCACGTTTTGCCTCCCAATAGCGTACAATAGCGTTTTATAGGTCAAAGGATATTGCCCCGTTTGTCATGAATGGCACGTAAATGGCGTATTTTACAAAAATGTGCCGGAATTCATCTATTTTTGCAAGTAATATTCCAAAAGATCCTCCCGAAGGGGTAATCGGAGCCCGTAACGGGCCCGGATTGAGGGGGCAGGGATACCGTCCCCCGGCATAGCACAAAAAAGAGGTTATCCGTTGTCTTCCGACGTGAAATTCGTATCCCCGTCAGGACTGGACTCTGCGGGTTCCGGGATGATCGCGGGAATTACTGCCTGGGGGATATAGGTGCCGTCAGCCCGGATCTCGATGATGGAATCATGGCGGATCAAAAAGAACTGCCATGTCCCGTTGGGATGCCGGACCCAGAACTCCCGTGCCGTGATCACGGTCAGCGGGACCCGGTGTATGTGCGCAATCTCGCGCTGGTACTGGTGAAGGACCTCAAGCGGCCAGGTAAACGTAGTCAGCGACCGCTTTATCTTGACAAAGATTGTCCGGTGCTTCTCAAAGATAATAAGATCGAACGCATCTCCCCGCTTGCCGGGAACAAGCCGGACTTCCCCGCGCCGGCCGGCGATTACCTCTGCTTCAGCCAGTGCAGCATTCGGAGACCTGCCCCGGGTCATTTCCCGCCCCTGTTACTGGTCCGGTCCTTTGCTGCCTCGAACTTCACGTACGGGATCTCGGGATCATTTCCATTGAGTTCAGACCGGGTCTGGCGCCGGCATACGCTTTTTGGTTCCTGCGGGCGTGCAATACTCTGTCCTCTCAGGGCCGTCACCCGCTCGACCAGGTGCGGGACGGTTGTTGTGCGCACAGCAATCCGGGTTCCCCCGGATTCTGTAGTATCCTGTGCGGTCCCATGTTCCCAGGACCCGGCCGGGCCCGGCTTTTTGTTCTCTTCATCGTTTGCAAACCTGATCGTCATGGTTCAATCCTCTGTTCGTTTTCATCTGCGTCTGTTCTCCTTTTTTTCTATTGTCGCCGGGGCCCCTTTGACATACCAGCATGGATTTTGATAGTTAATGGGCTTTGATTATGAAATTAAGAATCAGGAAAAGGAGAGATTATGCGGCCATTTGAGACGAATCAAAGGCCGTTTGTTGGGTATTGAGATGGAACAAAATGGGATGGAACAAAAAAAAGGACGGATCACAAGATCGCTGGTCGCTGATGGTTGGGATCCATAGAACCCTGTTGCCGGATAGCGTTTTGCCTTGATCATGTTCTGGCGATCCCCAGCTCCCACTCAATCAGGGTAAAGGGTGCACCCCCACCTACCCATCCCAGCCCAATCCTTCAGCCGCACCTCCAGCTGATCGCACAACGCCAATTTGCGAGTACTTAAGGCGACGAAGAACGTGCGGATCGAAAGACAGGAGGAGGGGAATTTTAGAAACTGTAAATATCCTGAATGCAGTTCATGCAGAATTGTCTGGCGGGTTTGAATATATCCTGAATATCAGTAAATTCCTGAACCTGCCAGTCGCCATTTTTCGATAACAACAACCCTTCACATACGCTTCCCATGGTCCCGATCAAGCCGGTCTCTGTATAAACGGCTACATATTGTGCAGATTTCTGTCCACAATCATCCAGCGTATGCAACCGTTCGATTTCCATGGAAACGGACTGGATCAGATTATCGGGTTCGCCCTCTCTCTCACGAACCAGGACAAACAGGTGGATATCACTTTCCACGATCAGTCTCTCACTTAATTCCCGATCAACTACGGGATCCTTTTTCTTACGATCCTTTCCTTTTCTTATACCGAGATCTTCAGAAATCCGGGGATTGTAACCGGCGTTTAAAAGGAATTCTTTTAAGGAGATTAAACCCGGCTTTCTCGATTCATAAAATGACCCGAAAATGCCGATGGGAATATTCCTTTTGAGACGGTCAAATTGCTTTCTCCTTTCTGAATAATAATGGTTGGACTCTTCAGAAAGGGACATTGTTTTAAGATTACATTATGCAGGTTTAGATATCATTGTCATTGCAGGGTGAAAGTGTTATCAAAAGGATTATGAGTTACTAATTCGTAACTAGTTATGTGGTAGTAACTCATGGATGAGCATGCTGTACAGCATTACCTGGATCAAGTTCCGGTTGAGATCCGCGAAGCGATCATGGAACTTGATACCCGGCAGAAATGGGCGATCTATATCGCGCTTACGGTCGATGGGGACAAATATTTCAATCAGCTGAAAAAGCAGTTCAAGGCAAATCCAAATACCATCGACAAAGCACTCAAATCACTTGTTGCGGGCGGCCTTGTTGCAAAGAAGGTCAAGCAACTTGCGGATATCGATGATACCAACAAGACATACTATACTTCAACAACACTTGGCGAAAAACTGATGGCAGGTTTGTACGAGGTTGCACTGC
>JAPKXT010000167.1 GCA_026394695.1 Methanoregula sp. | reverse complement strand
TGTGGAGCTCCCTCAAGGGGATCTGACTTCACATCGAGATTAAGTTCCCTGCGGGCATAATTTTTGTCTGCCCACCGGAACTTATTTGAGTCCCGAACCAATTTTCTGGCTGCAAATTTACCCTGTCCCATTAAATAGCCTCATTTTTGTTGTTTTTGTGGTTATCGATAACCCACACTGAGATATATACAAACGCGGGTAACCGATTTATAAATTGTGGCACCCCACCTGCCTGTCTAGTACTATTATCCCTGACTCGTAATAATATTATATCCTTCCATTGCTTATAGCATACAATGAAAGTCGGGATCTATAAAGAGGTGCATATTGATACGAGCCACCGTCTGCTCCATTATATCGGCAAATGCGCCAACCTTCATGGGCACCGATGGAGAATAGAAGTCTGGATGGAGGGGGAACCGGACCCGGCAACCCAAATCCTGATCGATTATACGGTGATCAAACAGGTCATTAACAAGTACGATCACCAGATTATCCTGAACCGCGATGACCCGATGGTATCCCGCATCCAGGAGTTCCACCCGGTTATCACTACACCCGGGGATCCAACCAGTGAACTGATGGCAGCCATTATCCGCGATGATCTCTATGCGGCCTGCCGGGATTTGGGAATTAATGCGAAAATATCGAAAATCCGTGTCTGGGAATCCCCAACAGCTTGTGCCGAGCTTACTGAATGAAGATCGCTGAAATTTTCAGGAGCCTTCAAGGGGAGGGGAGAAACCAGGGAAGGCCCTGCCTCTTCATACGGCTCGCTGGTTGCAACCTGCACTGTCGCTGGTGTGATACAGCCTACTCCCGGAGCGGTGGTATAGAGATGAGCCTCGATTTTATCCTCGAACAGGTCTGGCGCATAAACCCATCGTATGTATGTATCACCGGGGGGGAACCGTTACAGCAGGCTGATGAACTTGAACCGCTTCTTGTCTCGCTTCACAAGCGCGGCACAGCGATTGATATCGAGACGAACGGTACACTGGACTTTGAGCGGATGCAACCTTATGCATCGATCTGCATGGATGTGAAATGTCCGTCATCGGGGGAACAGAGCAACCTCGCGCTGCTCGATGCGATACGACCGCAGGATAGTGTCAAGTTTGTTGTGAAGGATGATGCTGACTGCCGGTACGCCCAGGATATTATCACGACATACCGGATCCGTGGTGAAATCTTCCTGTCACCAGTCTATGGAACTGATTACGCAGGCATCTCAAAATTCATATTAGTCAACAACCTGCCGGTGCGGTTTCAGGTCCAGTTGCATAAAATAATCGGGGTGAAATGATGAAAGCAGTATGTTTACTCTCTGGTGGAATGGACTCGTCAACGCTTGCGTATGTAGCAAAGAGCAGGGGCTATTCTATTCTTGCGCTCCACCTGAACTACGGGCAGCGGACCGAGCGAAAGGAGCAAAAAAGTGCAAAAAAGATTGCGTCCCTCCTGAACGCTGAAGCGTTTGTTGAAATAAACCTTGACTATTTTACCAAGTTCGGATCAAGCAGCCTGACCGATGATAAAATTGCGGTTGAAGAGTTTGACCCGGAGCGGGCTCACATGCCAAACACATATGTCCCGTTCAGGAATGCAAACCTCCTCTCTATAGCAACGAGTTTTGCCGAGGCAAAGGGAGCAGATGCAATATTCATCGGTGTCCAGTCACTTGATTACAGCGGATATCCGGACTGCCGTCCGCAGTTCATCGATGCGTTCCAGCGCGTGATCGATTTAGGCACAAAGGACACAACGAAAATCACACTCTTCAGTCCTTTCATCAATATGACCAAGACTGATATCCTGCATGAAGGGATCAGACTTGGTGTGCCGTATGAACATACCTGGTCCTGCTATAGAAATGAGGAAAAGGCATGCGGCAGCTGCGGATCGTGCCACTTCCGCAAAGAAGCATTTGCTGCACTAGGCAGGCAGGATCCAATCCAATACGAGGAATAAATGGAGATATTTCGAGGCAGGCGGCTCTGGATAGAGAAGCGCGCGATCCGCTTCCCTAACAATATTGAGCGGGAGAAAGTGATAGTTCACCCCAGTAATGCAGTGGCTATCCTGCCCCTTAACGACGACAGGTGCAAGCTGCTGAAGCAGTACCGGTATGCAATTGATCAATACATCTATGAAGCCCCTGCAGGAACCATGGAACTGGGTGAAGATCCTCTTAAAACTGCGCATCGCGAGCTTATCGAAGAGACGGGTTTTACTGCAACAACAATTGTTCAAAAAGGGTTCATTTACACTACGCCCGGGTATACAGATGAAAGGATCTATTTGTTCGAAGCCCGTGACCTGTCACCTTCCCGGGAATATGGAAAAGACGATGATGAGGTAATCGAAGTTGTTGATGTCGCTATAAAAGACCTGGCAACAATGATTCACGATGGTATTATCGTTGATGCCAAAACGATCTGTCTGATCTATCACTGCCTGGGGTGCTGAACATGCGGACGGTTTTCATCGCAGGGTGTCTGCTCATCCTTTTTATTGCATTTTCCGGCTGTACTGGTAGTGCAACAAAATCAACCTATTCGGTTGACAGTAAAGGGATCCTTTCAGTTTCATGTGCACCCGTGACCACAAGCGAGACAGTACTCTTCACAAACGAGACCTACACAAAGACAAAAATTGTCATGCATACGCAGAGCGGGGACGTGGTCACCTACCTTGCTGCACCCGGACAACCAGCGGCAGCGGTTGTGTACGTCCCCGGAGCCGGGGAAAAACTTGCGGGGCATGAAGAGCGGATGGTACGGTACTCTGAAGCAGGTTTCGCGTTCCTCTTTGTCGACACAAGGGGCAATGGCGGAGAGACCCCGGGTTATCCCCTGAATCCACAACTTGACTTTAACTGGTTTGAAAAAGGCGACTGGCCGCAGTATTACCTGACTATCTGTGATCTCGTTGAATCGCAACAGATTTTATCCGACCGTTTCGGTGTCCCGGTTTATGCAATGGGATCTAGTAACGGTGGCCGTTATGCAGCTGTTGCAGCCGGTGTTGATCCGGACTTTGCCGGGTATGTAGGAATATCCACATCAGACTGGGGTATACTAAATTCAGCGCTTCAGGAAGGATATACGGGAGACCCCCTGCGCTTTGCAACCTCGCTGGAGCCTAGCACGTACTTCAGGAAAATATCCCCGCGCCCGGTCTGGATCTTCCATGCAGTAAATGACCCCATTATCCCGTTCGAAAACGGAAAGCAGTTCTTTCAGTTAGCAGAAGAGCCAAAGACATTCATTGAATTTTCCGGAGAACACGGCATCAATCCCGATGTTGATAAGCGAATCATTATGCAATGGGCGCAAATTTATGGCACACGCGAGTGAATAAGTAATAGCTCCAGAGAGGTTTGAGACCGGCAATGGCAGAAGAACGGGAGATGGACGATGCGCGAAAGCGTTACGAGTTCAAAAAGGCGCTCGAGAAGCTCGAGTTGCAACAGGGAGACGGGACGGAACTTATCACAATCTATATTCCCCCTGATAAGCAGATCTTCGATGTTACCAATCAGCTCAAGGACGAGTATGGCCAGTGCGCCAACATCAAGAGCAAACAGACACGTACGAATGTCCAGAGCGCCATCTCCTCCATCCTCTCCCGGCTCAAGTACTACAAGCGCCCTCCACAGCATGGACTCGCTATCTTCTGTGGTACGGTCAAACTCTACGGTGATCGCACTGATCTCCAGTGCACGATCGTTGAGCCGCCCGAACCACTCAACCTCTATATGTACCGCTGCAGCTCGAACTTCGAGCTCGACCC
>JAPKXT010000112.1 GCA_026394695.1 Methanoregula sp. | reverse complement strand
CCCGGTACATCCTGCGAGAACCATGCTGATGATGACCAGTGACGCGAGCGTCCACATGCCGATTGTTCTTGACTCCATGGCTGAACGTTTGCCTGCGGGCGGGTTAAACCTGGCGTTGGGTGCGGCTTTTTTCGCAGTTATAGCGTGACAATAAAGGAGGTGCACCAGGATTTTCATGGAACCCCTCTTCTCTGTTATCACTGGTTTACGGGTTTAGGCTTTACCGGTTATTCGTTATTGCTCCGGTTACCTTCATTCCTGATGCCCATGATGTTAGTGGCAGCGTGTCCGGTCAATCTCCGGAGAGGTTGTTTTTGTAAAATACCTGGACCGGATTGAAGTATTCCGGATCATGATCCCTTGTCTATTACGGAACAACAACCCCGGCAAACCTTACCTCACAGACTCCATTTCTTCAGGATATGATTGCCGAAACCTATCGGTATGATCATATGTCATCAGTGGGAGCATTAGTATGAGGAGCTGAAGAGATATGACCCTGCTGATGAGAATCAAGGAACAGATTGTGCCCATCACGATTGAGGCGGTCATCCTTGCAATCGGGTTTTTTACCTTCACCAAGATGCCTCCGCGGGGAACCGCAGGAGATATAGTCGCCTGGTTCCTGCTGCTCGTTGCCTTCTGCGTTCTGTTTTCCATTCTTCCGGCAATTGCCATCATCTACGGATGGTATACCGGGAACCGGAATGGCGCAATACTTGCCGGGGCACTCCCATTTCCACTCATTTTTATTACGGGGATTTTCCTGATCCGTTCACAAAACATGGTTTTTATTCATATTCCCGGCACAATACTTTTTATTGGAATTCTTTCGGCAGTCTGTGGCCTTGCAGGGTATTGTGCAGCACATAAGACGAAAAATTACCTTGCGGTATCGATTCTTCTCACCGGGTTATGGCTGATTATCTGGATGAGTGGGTTCAATTGAGGTCTATGCACTATGGATAATAATGTAAAATTGTTAAAAATCAGAAGTATCCTGTTCGCGCTACTCCTGATTGCGATGGTGATGATACCCGTAGCTAGCGCAGGAGCCGAAGAGGCAAAGAGAGTTTTTCCGGAAAATGACACTGCCGGCTATGTTCCGGTCGATGTCATCTCGATTGATCCTTCCATCAGGGACGCAACGCCCTATGATATGTTTTTGATTCTGAGTCCCGAAGGAAAGGAAAATCAGCTGAAGGATCTGGATCTGGCAATTGATTTCCTGTATCCGGGCGATCCCCAAAAAGACGTTCTGAAAGCCGAATTGAGAGGGAAGATGAAGGACATATGGGATAAGTATCCGGTTGTTTTTGAAACAAAGCCGGGAGGATCGGGTTATCCCACCTATGGCGGGTCCATCGTCACGGTGAAGTTTGCATCCCCACTTCAGAACATCCGGTTGACGGATGAAGAAAATGACGTCATCAAGAAAAGTTCGTCCATCATGAACGAGGCATATACCCGGAAAAAACAGAATGAGTCCCCTTACGCTCCCAATGTTTCTCCGGATTCACAAGGGGTCAGACCAACCGCTCCTCAACCCGCATCCATTCCTGCCGTAATCGCAATTTACGCACTGGGTTGTTGCAGTGCGGGATATGCAGTTATCAAAATGAAACGGGATCGTCATGAACAATCCCGGGAGTGAAGATAAGCCCCGTTGGATCATGGCTATCATAGGAACTACACGCACCGCATCACCCCACCTCCGGAACCACGGGCAAAGCAACCATGAGCAATACTCCGCCCCCATCTCCCTTAAATCCTTCAACTCAATCCCTTTCCTTACCGCAACTCAGATCCTACATCGCGGGGAAGCAATCTGAAAAGTACTAAAAAAGATTTTACTCCCGTAACCATAACGCTGTAGCGATGTAACACATCCCGATAAGAGACATAAGAATCATCCAGTAAATTGCCGTTAATCCCCCAACAACATTCCACGATGTACTCAATGGAGAAAGGATGCCCCCGATAAGATAGTAAATACAGATGATTGCATAGATGCTGATTATGCCTGATATCAGCGCAAAAAGACGGGTAAATTTTCTCCGGGAGTCAGGAAAAGAGAGAAAAACACTCACGGAGGTTATGGATAATAGTGCCAGTGCTATCGATAAAAAATCCAGATTATTTCCGCCCCGGATCAAAACGACTGGACCGGTACTACAGAGAATAATAAGGGCGATTGCATGGGGAATTCCAAAATACCATAGTTTTGATACTTTTCGTATCTCTCCTATGAAAAGAAGAGAACCGGATAACGATACGATTCCGATTAACGTCGGGACTATGCCCCAGAACAGGTCTCTGTCAGGATTCACCAGTCCTAAAATCCCCACCATTTCATATACTGCATACCGGTTGTCTGCTATTGTTCTCTGCTGTCTGGCGATTAGATCATAGGGGGCAGCAGGTAAACGGGGCAGTACAATACCGTGGAACGATCCCCCTACGACAACCCCCTCGCTCCGGGCCTGGCAGGATGCTAAAAGGATTTGCGTACGAATGTTCTGCGCCGCCCCGCCCGGTGCGTCACAGGACTCCTCAAAACCTGCCAGTTCAACCACAAACCCCTTGGAGAAATGAAGGGAAAACGATACTATAAGCTATGAAAAAATCTCTGACTACCGATGATTACCCAGCGGTTCACTTCTGGAACTGCATCACCATCGAAGGATATTGTATGCTCAATATGGAATACCGCTGTTGTCACGACCGGTATAATTACCAGCTCAATCCGGATCGCACCTTCACACGGGTTAAAAATAACCGGTATGATCCGACAATGAAACCGGATCCTTATCCTGCTGACTGTAAACGTTCAATCAGATCCTCGTGCATCGGATGTATCCATTTTGGGTGGTGTGATCCAGATGAGGAATCGACAACCTAATCGACAACCTGATCCGGCTGTCACGTACCGCGTCGCACGCTCTTTTTTTAAGTCTGTCCTGATCGGGTTCTGCTCAACCATCTGATCGAGCTCCCTGCCTGCTGCCCGACAGGACTTCATCAGGAATTATTTTGCTTCCGTAATATCGGGCTCAGTTCCTGACCATTCGATCAGTTTCCTCTTCAGTTCCTCTTTTGAGGGCAGGTAGAGCTGATACTGGGGAGCATAGATGTTCGCGTTCTCGGGCAGGGTGAGCCTGACGAGGGCATCGTTCTTTGTTTTGCAGAGAATGATCCCAACGGTCGGATTCTCATCATCGCGTTTCACCTCGCGGTTGTAATAATTGACATACATCTGCATCTGGCCGAGGTTCTCGTGCGTGAGTTTTCCAGTTCTTTGAGGTCGATTAAGACATAGCACCGGAGGAGACGGTTGTAGAAGACGAGGTCAACATAGAAATGGTCGGCATCGAAAGTGAACCGTTTCTGCCGGGATTCGAAGAGAAATCCTTTACCGAGTTCCAGGAGGAAGATTTCCAGTTTATCGATGATGGCGGATTCGATATCGCTCTCGGAGTAATGCGTACTCTCATCGAGCCCGAGGAATTCGAGAACATAGGGATCTTTGAGCACGTCCTGCGGATTTTCGATGAGTTGTCCTTTATTTGCGAGGGCTTTTACACCTTTTTTATCCCGGCTGAGTGCGAGTCGTTCGTAGATCCCGGAGTTGAACTGCCTT
>JAPKXT010000078.1 GCA_026394695.1 Methanoregula sp. | reverse complement strand
ATGCAGCGTCCGCATCCTTTGCAGGTCGGGGCTTCTTTTCTCCCGGCACAACTTTCGGCTTGCCGGGATTCCTGGACCCGACGTCCGGTCACGACACCGCTCAGCAACAGCCGCGGGCCGAACCGGGGAGAGAGGAGAACGGTATTCCTGCCTTGCGACCCGAGCCCCCCTGCCGCTGCGACCTGCTTCAACCGGACAACCCCCTGTACTCTTCCGTCAGCAATTCTGACGGGCAGGTAGAGCGGAACGGGCAGGGCCGGGACCTGCTCCACTTCCAGGCGAACGGCGAGCTTGACAGCAGTGTTGTCCAGCGCCTCTGCAATCCGGATCATCCCCCTGGTCTTCTCATTCGGTGGCATCTGGTACACCGGGACCGGAACTTCCTTCCCGAAAACGATCACGGATCGTGCGGCCGGGAAAAATTGCACTACTAAGGATCTGTCCTCGTATGAGAGGTCGTCGAGGCTGACTTCGGAGAAGACATCGATTCCCTGCTCCTCGAAGAACAATGTGAGATCCAATCCACTACTCCTTTCCGATCTGACCTTTCTTTATTGATGAGTCAATAATAAATTGGGATTACCTCACCATATTTCCTTCTCTTTTTGGATATATGCAATGTGGACAATAGCTCGACCGTATCTCAAATAATCCCGTAAAAATCTCTTTTTGGCAAACAGATAAGGGTCATTTCCAGCCTCGCAGAAGTGCGTCAACACCCAGGAAAGATACCTAAAATATTTCTTCATTTTCAAAAATAACCGTTTTATCCGGGATAAAACCTGTTAAAATTGCGGGCTTACAGCAGCCCCCTTTTTTGAGCTGGGGCTGGCAAGGTCAAGAGGAAATGAACACCTGTTCTGGGGATCGGAAGTCAAGACTGGAGACTCCGGAAAACCTACACTTTACCCATACCACCTCTCCGTCAGCGACTATTTCTCCCGAAGGGGGTTTTGGCACGCTCAATGATACTAAATCGCGAAAAACGAGCACTAACGTTTTGGGATTCCTTTATTTTTCTGCCCATTCGGCTGTCCGGGGCTGAACCGGAGCTGAAAATGGCCACTAACAGCACCTATTGGGAGGCAAAACTCCACTTATACGGTATAGAGTAGGTGGCATTGAAAGGAAGACCTGTTTTGGGGGCCGGGATTCCGGTCCGGGGATCATGGGGAACATACTCTTCTTACCGATACCTATCTCTTCTCATATATTATATCTAAAAAATTGCGACCTGGCCTTCCGTACTAATATAAATATTGATATATCTCAATCGTAATCTTGGGAGTTACCGGAGACAATGAAGACACTTATCATTTATAAATCCTATCACCGCATGAATACCGAGAAGGTCGCGAAAGCTATGGCAGAGACCATGAACGCGACGCTCGCAAAAGTCGAGTCCGTTCTCCCGGAAGAGCTCGCCGGGTACGACCTGATCGGGTTTGGATCTGGTATCTACGGATACAAACACCATAAAACCCTCTTCAACCTGATCGAAATGATGCCTCCGATGGAGAAGAACGTATTCGTGTTTTCGACGTCGGGTAACTTCAGAGAGCGGCATCATCAGCCTCTCAAAGAGAAACTTGCCGGAAAAGGCTGTAAAGTCGTGGGCGAGTTCTGGTGTCCCGGCGAGTTTAGTCCCCTGGGGTTCAACCTGGACCTGAAGGGGGCTTTCGCATTGATCGGAGGAATGAATAAGGGACATCCGGACGAGAAGGACCTGGAGAAGGCCCGTGCGTTCGCAAAAGGCCTCATGACGACATCAACGGTCGGTGTTATAACCTAAATTCCGGAACTTCTGATTTAATCGATTAAAAAAGTAAAAATATTTCTTGGAATCACTTCAGAAATCTTTGAGCAATGCAGGGAACAATTCGATAAACCTGATACACCGGTTTAGGTATTTTGAACAAGGGCACAAAAAGGGAAATGTTGTCATAACGGTGGAACATAATAATAAAAAGAAAAGAGGAAAAATGGAAAAGAAAGGAAATGAGCTCAGGGATCCATTACCCATGAAATCTCTCCTGGTTTTGTTTTCCTATCATCACAAAAATACTGAGAAAATCGCTAACGTCTTTGCAAAAGTCCTTGATGCACAGATAAAAACGCCCCAGCAGATTATTCCTGAAGAGCTTCAGGAGTTTGGCCTGGTAGGCTTTGGTTCAGGGATATATGGTGGAAAACATCACAAATCTCTCCTTGACCTTGCCGATAAACTGCCAAAAGTCACCAACAGGAAAGCATTTATTTTCTCAACCTGTGGAGTCCCGGTCATCCTGGCTGGCAGAGAATTTCTTGAGGAATATGCTGCAAAAAGTCACTCGGCGCTTCGGGAAAAACTGCAATCCAGAGGTTACGTGATTATCAATGAATTTTCCTGTGCAGGTTTTAACACAAATAGCTTCCTTAAACTTTTTGGGGGCCTCAATAAGGGGAGACCAAATGCTGAAGACCTCAAACATGCGGAAGAGTTTGCCCAGAACCTGATGGAGAACCAGGGAAAAAGTAGGAATAACGATGGAACATGACAACAAAACCTGATAGGGCGCTGTACAGACAATTCAGATAATAAAAAGTAAAGAAGAAAAAGGTAACCAGAAAAACGTATCAATACCATGAAGGGAAAGTCGATGAAACAAGTCAATGAGGATAATCGTGCATGGTTTCAGGAGTGGGCGAACGAATACGACAATACTCTTGGAAAAGTAAAGAGACACCATAAACTGCTTGACTTAGTTGTTAAGTTATCGGGAATAAAAAGAAATGACCAGATTCTTGATATTGGTTGTGGAACAGGACTGCTGTCACTGAAATTCCTTAATAAAACAGATTGCACAATCACGGCCATTGACAGCTCATCTCAGATGCTTAAGATATTCCAGAAAAAGATTGAAAAGTGCAATCTGACTGAAAAAATTCATTGCGCACAAGAATCGGCGGAGGATATGAACTTCAAACCTGACCAGTTTGACATAATAGCAGCGACGGTTGCACTGCATCATGTGAAATTCAAGGAACCCGTTATTAAAAATGTTTATAATTATTTGAAAGATGGTGGAAGATTCGTTATCGGGGAAATCGATATGGATACAACGGGAAGACTGGAGGACTCCAGGCGATTAGTCAGAATTCTGAATTACCTTAAGGACGAACTTGTACTTGCAATGAAGGAGGGAGGGGTACAAGCATTTGAAAGGATGTATGACAATGGAAAGAAGCATATCCTGAACGATGGTGAATACTGCATCGGATTTAGTCAATGGACAAAACTGTGCAGGAATGCCGGGTTTAAGAACGTGGAAATCAGCCCATTGAAAGGGTTTGAATGGTTCAAAGTATTAGTAGCAACAAAATAAAAAGGCAGTTGGATTAGGAAGCAATTAAACAATCTTTTTCCCTATTGGGCTGATTTGCGAGGATTTTAACCTGATAATTCAGCGGTCTTGCAGCAGCCCCTTTTTTTGGCTGGGGGGGTAGCACGGTCATGAGGAAAAGAAGACCTGTTTTCGGGATCGATTATTCCGGCCCGGGACCTCATGAGACCTGCATTTCCCCACTCGCATTCTCCGGGGGTAACGTCTTTCCCCAGGTGTTGACTTTTTTTGTTTGGTTGCAAAAAACATCGAATTCCGGCACACGTTTTTAAACCGGGCGTAATTCTCCCTTCTCACGTCAAAATACGCATTTTAATGACAGGAAAATGTACGCTAATAGACGCTAATGGAAGGCGAAACTCAGAGGGGCCGGGGGGGTAGCACGGTCCGGATGAAAGGAAGGGCTGTTTTGGGGCCCGGATCGAAAGATCTCTCTTCGGACACCGACGTGAATTTCACGCTTCTTTTCCGGACCCCCTCTTCATGCAAAATATCCAGGAGGAACGCACCGGACAAGGGGTGATCTGAGCTTAAACGGGGCACATTTTGGCCTTTGTTTGGTCTTTGTTTGGGAACGGAGGCCGTTACGTACCCGGATTCGGGGGGTTATGAAGTCTGAAAAAGGTGGTTTTGGGGGGGTTCAGGAGGGGGTGAGGGCATTTTTCGTTCTGATGGGATCGTGTTAAAATTTTCTGAGCGGGGTCCGGGCAATCCGGAAAAAAATTCGATTGAGAACGCATCACGATGGAAAAAATTGTGAAAAAATTTCCGGCAAAGTTCACACAACTATTTTTCATCAGGAGCCGGCGCCATCGTGCGGGAATTCCCGGGATGCAATTTATGCGACAACCTGTTTTGTACGGAATTGTGTCTTGGTCCTCTCAGCACTTTTCTTCGCACGAGAATGCTTCAGCCGGATCTGCGCCGCCACATTTCTCTATGCAGCTTTTGCAGGTGACGAACTGTGGCGTCGTGACCAGGTTGCAAGTGCCGCCATTATTACTGCAATACGCATACTGGCGGCACTTATCGCCCAGCATATAGATTTCGGTGCAGACCTCCGGGGGATTTTGCCCGCACGCGAGGTTAAGACCATGGCAATTTATGAACCCGCAGCCGGACGATGCAGGGAATGTCGTTGTAACCATAGGCGATCCCGGGGGAACTGCACCGCCCGGTTGAGGAGATGTGCAGCCTGCGACAGACAGGGTGAGCACCACAATACATATCGCCGATATGACGAGGGAAATTTTCATCAGAATTTCACCTTTGCTGATACAACAGATTCCCGTGATGCTATTTAGAATGTATCCGGGGCAGGTGGTACCCCTCCTTCAAAATATTTTTACCAGCAAGGTCCGAAAGAAAATTTCCTGCAGGACCCGGTAACTCTGCAACCTGTTGTGCAGCCGTGGGCCGGTGCGGTGGGGACGCCCAGGCTGACCGGTGGGGTATGAGGGGGCCGGGGGACAATGTTCTCACAATCCGGGAATTGCAGCGCCAGATCAGCAACCTGTATAATGCACTTCCCGCAAAATCGGATTAAAAAGTATCTCACGGGTCAGATTTTCCCGTACTTCTTGTGAGCCTGTTCAATCGTCATGATCTTGTCAACCCATACCATATCGGAATCGACGTAGTAGAACAGGGTATATTTCAACGATATGTGCATTCGCCAACGGGGTTTGCGGGTATGGAGTTTCCTGATATTTCCCGTCGCACTCGGATGTTCAGATAACCGTTCAATATGTTCGCCGATCACCCGGCGATCTTTCTCAGGGAGTTCCCGGATGAACTCTTTTACACGGTCTTCGATTCTGATCCTCACATTACCTCCGTTCAGAGCCCGAGTTCCTTCTTAGCTTCATCCCACGGGATGAACTGACCATTCGCGTCAATCTCGTCGAGGTCCCGTTCCAGCGTCCGCCTCTGATGCTCGGTGATGAGATCAGATACGGTGTCGCCAAGGGACTTTCCCGGAGGCTTTATATTCGAGAGTGCTGCCCACGTACTTGGGGTAAGAGCCACCCGCTTGTTCGCTATTTCCACTAGTTTGCTTTTTGCTTCAGCCATGTCTTCACCTCTCCTCTCAATCAGAATACTTTGTCATCTTCAAATTTCCTGTATAACTTGCACAACAATACAAACTTATACAGTTGTACAATAATAAACTCCGGCTAAAATAAAGGTTGTCGTTGATAACCAACTGGACAATCAGGTTGAACGCCGAAACGCTTGCAATCGGGTTCGCGAGTTCGCGAACCGCATTCCTGGTCTGTGAGCTTTGTACGAAATCTGCCATTTTTTGTGTTTACTCCCGCCCTTGGGCTGAGCTGCTCCGGAGGGGAGTGTGGCGTTGGGAGGGGGGAAATAAATTCGCTATTCACGTCCCGTTTTTTTAAGACTGAACCTGCCGGGAACCCCATTCTCCATCGGAGGTCCCCTGTCTGACCCGGTCCTGTCCGGGTCATGACATGTGCGGGTTATAGTGCAGGGGACAATCAAAATACAATGTATACATTGACATTTATACGAGAAAATATGGTTCCGGTTTTCGATCCAGGTAATTTGGTTGTTGTGTTCATGCTCTGTGCCGTAATTGGTATTCCTCTCTCGGTTCTGACTGTTGCCATATTTTTTGTTGTCAGGCAGGTTCCTTCCCGGTTGGCGCAGTGCCTGATCCCCCTTGTTGCAGGAATCATTGTTGCTGTAACGTATATCTCGATGAGACCTCCGGTTCCCGGTGATTCCGTACTCATCGAATTCCTGACCGGCATGTTCATTCATCCGCTCCTGATCCTTCCTCCCATCATAATCATGCAAAAATACCTGAACCGGATTCCCGTACTGTATGCCGTGTTCTTCACCGCGTTCATCTCGCTGGGTTTTGTTATTACCCTGGGTGCAATGCAGGGCGATCTGAAACCGGAGGCGCTCGGGAGTATCACATGGCAATCGACGATTGCGGTAATCAAAGACCTCATTGCTGCATCAGTTGCGTCCGGGTTGATCCTGGGGCTGGACAGTTTTTTATTCAATTATGCAAAGAAAAATTCCTGATGGTAAAAAGAGCAAAAAACCGGATATACCGGATGGGCACACCGGGCACTTTGATGGTATTTCCCGGAATCTTTTTTCTGTACAATTTTCTCGTAAGACTTTCCGGAAATAAGGGGACATCTGCCCGGAGTGCCCGGAAAATATATTCCGGCACTTCCGGCACATTGCCAGCATATTCCGAGATCTTTTTTCTGTACATTTTTCTCGTGAGACTTTCCGGAAAACAAGTACAATGTGCCGGAAGTGCCGGAGGGTAAAAGACGAACGCTTGGGGATAATTAGCCGGAAGACCAACAGGCAAGTAATTGCTGCAACGGGTTTGGCTGGTGCCGGCGTTTCAGGGGCTCGAGCGTCGCCTGTGGGGGGTTTTTGGGCAGGCGAGAGCGCGCGGGAAAGGGCTGGGCTACTCCGGAACCAGAAGGAAGGCCGTTTTTCCGTTCCTGCTGATGCCCGGGGGCTGGCCGATCGGCGGGTGGCGGTTCAGCCGTGGGCCGGTAAGGCAGGGGTGCCCCGGCCTGAGGCACAGAGCGGGAGGGGACTCGACTTAGGTAGATCGTTTGAGGGGACTGGAGCTCACGCGATTACCTAAAGGAGGCCTGATAGGGAACACCGAAAAAATTATGGATTCGCTTTGTACACTCGGTCCAGGCATACCTCCCGGCGATGACCCTCTTCGGGTCAACTCCCGGATTCGCAGCAAATTATTTTTTAGGATCAATCCTATAGATGACCATCTGGTTTCCGATGCGGATAAACCGGGGATTTTATTATGAACAGAACAGCGCTTTTCACCCTCACAATCGCCCTCACCATCTGCCTGCTTGCCTCGGCTGGATGTACAGGTACTTCCGGTACCTCCGCCCAGCCACAGGTTGTAACAACCCAGACCCCTCCGGCCGTATCGTTTAACGCCACACCAGTCCAGTATGCACAGGTCAACGGGGTTATGCTGGGATACCGTGAATTTGGATCCGGTGAACCCGTCCTGATTTCCCTGTACTCCGATGATGCTGCCGGGCTGATGACTGCCCTCGGTTATGACAGCATGCATGTCTACGGGGTCTCCATGGGTTCCTCGGTCTCCCAGCAGCTCGCAATCGACCATCCTGAACGCGTCCAAAAAGTCGTGCTGGACTCGAGTGCCTACAGCGTCCGGCTTCCCGAGACAAAAAAACTGCTCGGGGAGATTGAGGGAGCAGCGGCAAGCCCGGCCGTGACGGAAGGCGTCCATAGAGAGGCACAGGCAAACCTTGCGTGGAACGGTTCATGGGACGGCCTGTCAGGCATCCACAAGGATGTCATGCTCGTTGTGGGTACAAACGACGATCTGACACCGGACCCGGTTTCCGTAAGGATGGCCGGGCAGATCAACGGATCATGGCTCGTGCGGTTCAAGGGCCTCCCGCATGCCGCGTCCCATTATAAGCCTGTCGAGTACGGGGAGAACGCACTGTACTTCCTCGGCATGGACGAGTCCCCCTGAACAGATAAATTCTTTTATTGGCACGGGTGCTGGCCGGGTCTCGTGAGTGAGTGTACAGCCGTGGGCAGGTGCGGGTAGGGGCGCCCCGGCTGGCCGGTGGGTTGAAAGGGAGCTCGGCTTATACGATCGTCAAGGGAGGGGGATAGAAGCCAGGTGGGATGGCGAGGCATCCTACCCCCGTCGTAGCACCCCACCAATGATTACCTCACTCATCCCCCTAAATCCGGGCCCTATACGGCCCCTATTTACCTATCCGGGCGATCCATTCACGGCACAGTTGCACAAAACATCGAATTCCGGCACACGTTTTTAAACCGGGCATAAATCACCATTTTCACGCCAGAAAACGCATTTTACGGGCAGGAAAATGTACGCTAATGGACGCTAACGGGAGGCAAAACTCAAGGGGGCCGGGGGGTAGCACGGTCAAAGGGAAAAGAACCCCTGTTTTTGGGATCGATTATTCCGGCCCGGGACTTCATGAGACATATGCTCCGCCCGACTCATTTCTCCGTCGGAGACCCCCTGCCCCGGATATATGCATTCTCCCGACCACCACACTCAGACAAAAATTATGTTATTCCCAACTTCCATCAGCCCATGACTTAAGAATATCAAAATCACGCATTCTTGTCGCCTTGCTCAATGCCTGTGCCCGGCTGAGCATCCTTCCTTGAATAAAATCATATTCGCAGAGAATTTTTGAATTCCGGAGTAATGTTGCCCGGATCGGATGGTGCCGGTATATGACACCTTCCTGCCCCCTGAAATACCATTTTATTCTCTGGAATGTGAGCCAGTCAAGTTTCATGGCCAGCGTAGCGTGGAACTTAAATTCGTCAGCAGAATCCAGATCATAGTTCCGTAATGAGCAATACGGGGAGATTGCCTGAGAGAGCTGATACCGGAATTGTTTTAAGGTCTCGTCAGGAGTGATAGTAACAAAAACAACCCTCGTATCGTCAAAAAATCCATACCCTCCCACATCATATTTTGGAATCTTCTTTTGATGTGTACATACTCTTGTGAAATCTTCGATGAGTTTTTTTTCATTGTGGGTAAAAAAAGGCCCGGCAAGAGTGATGTGCGGTATAACCCGCTTGTCCCCGAGATTAAATTTCTCCTGTAACTGGTTGCTTAACTTGCGAATCTGACCCTTCACTGAACCCATCATGCGGATATCGATCAAATAGTGAGCCATTTCTTACCCTATAGTACAACGGCCAATCCGATAACCTCATGGTATATTTCCGGTAATTTTTTTTAAGAGTACATCACTCTCAAAACGCATATGAAGTTCTGCAACGAATGAACTATTGTTTTACCAGAAAAGAGAAGAGGGAGGGAATCAACAATGAAAATTAAAGAGATACATATGAAAATAATTGCAATCGGGCTGCTTCCGGTATTCCTTATACTCGCCTTCATATCGCCAAACACCGCCACCACAGCCATCCTGTTGGGTGGTATTATGATCACCGCTCTTGTGGTATCTTTCATAGGAAAGTCAATGCAGAAGAAGGAAGAAAATGAAGACGATGACCTGCTGGCAATTCCGCCAAAGAGATCGTAATTTTCTTTTTTTTTAATTCCATCGGTAAACAAAATCCCCGGTTATGGACTAGTGGTCTGATTTTATTGATCAAACCCTAGTTTATAAAAGAGACCAGATCGTCATAGACCCGGTATGTTTCCCCGGAGGACATCTTTGCGATAATTTCCACACGATCGGCCTCTTTCGATCCAGCGAGAATTATCTCGTTCACGCCCTTCAGGGGCAGAATAATGCCGGTTGTTACCGATCCGTCCGCATGGGTGACCTTGACATCCGCACTGCTGATGCTGCCCTCCCCCGCACTTCCGGTGAAAATTACCGTGATCTTTGAAGTAATTGGATTTTTCTGGACCTGAAAGTAGATCTTCTGGTCTGTGGGTATCACCTGCGTTGGCTGGGGAACGAGAGCACGGGAGGCCGGGGTGGTTTTCACCGTCAGGGTGGCGATGGTTGGTATGGGTGTAATCTCCGCTGCTGTCGAATTGCTGTGGGCGCTAAAACCCCCGTTGCCCGTGAGCATCGGCAGTCCGATGAAAAAAACGACTGTAAGAATGATTATCAGCACAATACCACCTCCGATAATCCTTATCTTGTTTACCGGAGGTTTTGCCGGTCCCGGCCCGTTATCAGGGAGAAACAGCGCGTCATCAATGGTCTCTGATGATCCCCGTCTTTGTGGTGCAGGAACCATGACCGGTTTTTTTTCCTCATGGTGTAATGGAGACGTGGGTTTTTGCTTATGGTAGGCTTCCAGAGTTTGATCATCCCCGTATCCCCCCCAAATTGTTCCAATAATTCATCTGTGTCCGGTTCCGGAATTTTATCTTCATAGTGTCCCGGTGTCTCTTCTTCAACCGGTTCCGGTATTTCCTCCACATCCGGTTCCGGCACCTCATCTGTATCCGGTTCCGGTATTTCCTCCACATCCGGTTCCGGTATTTCCTCCGTATCCGGTTCCGGTATTTCCTCCGTATCCGGTTCCGGTATTTCCTCCAGGATGAATGGGGCTCCACACAAGTCGCAGAACTTTTTTGGATGTATGAACTGAGTACCGCATTTGCTGCAGGTTGCCAGTGACGGTATCCGCGTGCCGCAGATTTCACAGAATTTATAGCCCGGCCTGACTGGCGTGTTGCAGACCGGGCAGGTATGCCTGAATTCCTGATGTGAAGCTGGCTTCCCCATGGAACGCAGTTTAGCTTTTACCTAATAAAAACACGTGGGTCTGCCTGCCGGGATTTCAGGAGAATCTCCCCCATCCACGGGTTTTATATCCCCGGGAATATAATCCCCATTTTAGTGAAACGAAATAGCACAGGCGATTGGAAAAGAACTGGAGGCTTCAGGTCATGTCGTTGACGTCGCGGAGATGGGAACCGTGACATCACTGACCGGGTATAACGCGGTCGTTATCGGGGGACCGATGTACGTGGGGAAGATAGACGGCATGGGAAAATTCGCAAAGCGCCACTCCACGGAGCTCGCCAGGGTGCCGGTCGCCGGATTTGTTGTCTGCCTTGCCCCGGTCACAAAGGACCCGGTTGACAGGGAATACGCACAAAAGGCACTCCGGGCATCCCTCGCCCCTTTGCAGCAGGTTGCGGAGATGGTCTTTGCGGGCAGGCTGGATCCGGCAAAACTTTCGTGGTTCCAGAAATGGATGATAAAGAAAGCGAAGTCCCCGGTCGGTGACTTCCGTGACTGGACTGCAATCGCAGCCTGGGCCAGGGAGCTGCCCGGCAAAATGGGCGTGTAAGAAGCAGATTGAAGTGCTTTGCCCGATCACATTGTCGTCCGGGATCATGAAGTGCCCGATGTTTGCCATGGGGAGGTAGGGAAAGTGAGTGATATTTATTTTTTAGGCGGGATTGCAGGAGTTTCATGAGCGGCCCGGATATTTTTTTTAGGAAAACCGGAAAACCCGAATAAAAAGATCTATTATCAATCATCGCTGACCTTATTCCGCATGTTTAATTCCAGCAAACCTGTTGTAGAAAATACCGAAGAGAACCGGAAGATCTGCAGGAAGTACTGCACGATATGCCAGAACTACAAGCATCATTCACTTGAAAAATATCAGCCAACCGAACTCTTCTGCGGATGCGGAACGTCCTCGGCATCGTCAATGAGAGAGATAGGCTGCTTCTGCCCGGCCTGCGAACTCTTCGCTAAGCACCATCTCCGCGGCGGATACTTCTGCGTCAGGGACTAGACGATTTTTTTCTTTTTTCTTATTGATTATGCGTGAGGGTTTGCCGGAACTCACCCGGTGCCTTCTGCCATCATGAGGCAGCATCAACTTACCGACCGGGCACTATTGCCAACGATTGTTAATCACTTTTGCACCTTGTCTTTTGTCTGCCTGATATGGCATCGTTTCCTGGCTTCATAACCATTGGGGGCACAGCATGAATACGGAGGTGATGCCGGGGAAGGATATTATTATATTCGTGTGATAGTACTTTCTGGTGAAAATTACCATGAAAACACCGATGGATGATACTCATAGAGTGGATGATACGGAAGAGAACCTGGAGAAGTGCATTTGTAAAATGTGTCCTACATTCAAGAAGAACAATCTTGCCGATTATCCGCCGACTGCACTCTTCTGCGCACGGGGAAAATCAGAGATTCCCTCAACTATCAAAACGACCAATTGCTATTGTCTGGGGTGTGATATCTTTATCAAACACGGGCTCGTCATCAGTCACCTCTGCGTTCACCGATAAACTCGTACCCTTTTTTCCGATTTGTGTATTGTTGGGTGTGGGGATGCGATTTATGCGCCAACCTGTTTTGCCGGGAACCTGGGCCGGACCTTCTCGGAAAAGTATTTTCCAATCTCGCCAGAGTGCATGAGATCCGCATAGACTTTTGGAGAGACACCCGAATACTGGTAAACAAGTCCTGTGTGAAATTCTATCTCCAGGATTTTTGTGCTGTCATCATATCCCACAGAGCGCAGAATCCGGGATTTAACGGGCTGTCTTTCCAGGAGTATCACAACGCTCTTACAAGTGCGCTGAATGATTAATGGTTTTTATGAAAGTTTTGATGAGGGGGACTGCACCAGATTTTGTATTCCGGTGCGGAGTGTAGATGTGGACCGGGGGTGGCGCCCCGCCCGGGTCGAAGGGGGAGAGCGAACGCTGGAAGGTGGGCGATAGCAGCAGAACCATGAGAAACAGAAATTTCTGCCAGCGGGTACGAGGATATCAGTGATCCAGAAATCTCAGCACACACTCACTGAACTGGTCCGGGAACTGGTACATCAGGCCGTGACCTGTACCGGGGATCTCGACCATCTCTGCACCAGAGATCCGTCTGCTTAAGATACGTGAGTTCACGGGAGGGACAATCACATCGTCGGTCCCGGTGATAACAAGCGCAGGCGAGCGAACTTCCACAAGGCGGGAGAACGCCCCGGTCCATGAAAAGAACGCAGCTGCCTGACGTGCCACTATCTCATCCCCCGTTGTCTCATATATTTCCGGGCAATAGCTGGCGGGGTCATGGAGAGCCAGCCACGATGGCGGGAAGAGCAGGGAGAACATCCGGTTGACTACATCCTGCACCGCCCCGCTCTTATCCATGAGCCGGGTCAGGATCTCCGGCTGCATCCTTACCGATTCGGACCCCCCGCATTCGCCGGCAACCAGAATAAGTCTGGTTACTTTTGCCGGAAAACTGATCGCAAGTTCCTGTGCAACGGAAGCTCCCATGGAAAGACCGATGACATGGGCAGAGAAGATGCCGAGAGCATCCATCAGGGTTGCGGTATCACCGACAAACAAGGGGATGGAAAACGGTTTGTCCGATGCACTGGAATACCCCGTGCCCCGGTTATCGAAAATGATGACCCGGAAGTGCTGATAGATTTTTTCAAGAACGGGTGGGTTTCACATATCCATCGTTGACCCTAAGCCGTTGATGAAGACTACCGGATACCCGGAACCGGACTCCCTGTACGCAAGCGTCACATCGTCAACAGGCACCGTCTTTTCCGGAATCCGGGTCACGACACAATCTCTGTCCTGATGGCTTATTATTTTTCGGCATGAACACCGGTTTTCGGGTAAACCAGATAAATGGAATTTTTGAAGTGGTAAAAAGAGGTTTTTGTCCCGGGAGAGCGGTTGTGCCGCCATGGTCCGGGGAGCGTGGAGCGTTTGGCCGGGGCCGGCATTGGGCGGGCTCCGGACGTGCACTTACCGTCGCTTTTGGGGAAGTGAGCGATACCGGAAGGGCAAGGGGCTACCAAAGATTATACTTCATTCTCTGCAGGGATGACGACAGCGAGGAGAGGAATGAGCCTTGGGACGACCTCCCATGCAATATCCTTAAGCACGCCTTTGTCCCGGCTGAACGGGTCGTCTTCAAATTTCCGGTTTGTTTCATCAAGAAGATCCCAAGGAATACCCGGCACTTTTTCGCGAGTAGCACCATCGACTCTTCCGGCTGAGACTGCGAGCTGGAAGACATTGAAACTCAGTGCATGGAAGGCAATCTTATCAATGTCGATAAGTCCCGGGGGATGGGTGCCGGTGATCTTTTCGATCGACCGGGCCCAGATGAGCATGTCGAGCAGGTACGACATCTGGCGGAGGACCGGGGGTTTACCGGAGAGCATCCCCTTCCTGCGGATGTAGTTCTGGCTCTTGTCAACAGAACGGCGATCCGCAAGGTCGACCTTATGTCCAAGGAGCGTCTCAAGCTCATCCTGCATGGAGCTCAGATCAAAGAGTGTGATATCGGCATCAGGGGCAAATTCCACCATCACATCGATATCGCTGTCCGGCCGGAAATCTTCCCGCATGATGGAGCCATGAAACCGGAAATTCCGTATCTTCCATTTCATGCAGAATGCCCGGATACGATCCTCCGGCAGAGGAATGTGACGGTTGGTTATACAGATTTCCGGATAACAGTTCTCGCTTTGCATCCGGTAATCAGCCGACCTGTTCTTCCGCCCACAACAGAACGTCCTGAGCGAGCCGGACTGCCAGGGCATATTCCTCTTTGGTTACCGGTGACGTGGTTCCCGGGTACCGCGTATCGGATGCATACGAAGTGAGCGTGACAGCACGCCATAACGGTTCAGGAATTGTAATGCCATGCTGTTCGAGTCCCGAGAGGAGGGCGTTGATATCGTGAGTATATGGATTCGGGATTTTCCGGCTTACAAAAACGGCCTTGAGCGCTTTTTCTGCTGCCTGTTGGACCTGGAAGCAGAGATCTTCGTAAAGAACCCCGGGCGTTTTTGTGGAGGAGAGGGTGAGGGAGCTTTTTGCCCGGGCGATCCATTCTGCCGGGTTATCAGGAGATCGTTTATTTCCTTTCATAGACAACCCTGCCTTCCCGTACTGCGGGATAAACGACACTGAAGGGGGAGTTTTTGCAATCCTCGAGCTGCTTTGGCGTAACGATGACAAGATCCATTGACCGGGCGATTCCCCGCATCCGCTGGTAGATTATCCCTGCGACTTTGCGTGGGTTGTACCTGCCGGCCTTTATCACGAGGAAGTCAAGGTCACTGTGCGGCCCGGTCGTACCCCTCGCGGTGGAACCGAAGAGGAGGACCTGTTCAGGATGTGCAGCATCTACGATCCGGTTGACTATCTCTTCGAGCTCGGTCTGCCGGGGGGATGTTGTGTTTCTCATATTCACTAGTTTTTGCTCTGTGGGATCACACAGGCTTGTCTTTACTTCTGCACTATTAATTGTGCCTTCGTTCCGTCGTTCCCTGATCATGGCGAGGTCATGCAGATCTTCCCCTGGAGAACTGATGTGCAACAATACCG
>JAPKXT010000173.1 GCA_026394695.1 Methanoregula sp. | reverse complement strand
AGCTGGCCCACGCCGAGCAGGAAACCGCCCAGCAAACCGTAGAGGAAGAGCATGGAAAGCGAGTTGATTGCCACCATGACAAGAGTATGGCCGTCGTTTCCCTTTGCCAGGTACCCCCAGACAAGCACCATGGCGGTGCAGGGCGCAACCCCGAGCAGGATACATCCCGCAAGATAGCTCCGCCACAGGGGGACCGCGAGCATTTTTACGCCTCCTTCAAGAACAACGGTCCCGACCCCGTATGTGGCGCCGATAGGCAGATCGAGCCCGAACGGCATCTTCACAAGGTCGATTGCATCCGGCCCGATGAATGCAAGAAACAGCGTCCCGAGGAAAAAAAGGGCGATCGCATACATAGTGAATGGCTTGATAGCCCAGTTGACAAAGAGGGTAAGGCTCACGGGTTTAATGTTTTTACCTGCCTTGAGAACCTCGGCAAAATCGATCTTCACCATTATGGGGTACATCATGAAAAAAAGGCAGACAGCTATGGGGATCGAGACAACAGGTGCTTCTCCGATGTAGATCGACAGGCTGTCGAGGTACGTTGCAGCCTCCGGAGCAAACCGCCCGAGCAGGATGCCAAGACCGATGCACAGGAATACCCACACGGTCAGGTACTTCTCGAAAAATCCCAGCCCTTTCGGCTCTTTTGTTACACAAGATTCGCCTGGCATAGTATCAGTGCTCCAAGTTCAGCAGCTGTCGCCGCATCCACACCCGCAATCGCTGTCCGGCCCCACGGTTTTCTTTGAGGGTTTTGCAACAACCTTCTCCTTCTTGCCTTCTCCGCCCCAGCAGGCAGAGACGATTTTCTCGATATCGTCATCAGTATAGTTCTTCGATGGTCCTTTGGTGATGCCGAGTTCGGTCATGACAAGGTGTTGTGCAGCAGTGACTCCCTGGGCATCTGCAATCTTTTTTGCACAGAGCATCGGGCATCCGTCAAGGATGACAACTTCATCAGCGTTTTTTGCATTCGCGATCAGGGTCTCAGTACCGATGGCAAGCAGTGCAACGCAGGCGATGCTCCCATACCCTTCCTCGGTCAGCTGGACAGCTGCAAGGTTGGTGAGCTGGCCAACGTTCGCCTGACCGGCACAGGGAAAGATGATCCGTTTCGGTTCGTTTGCTCCGCACGAGCAGGTAGGTGTTTCTATCATGTTACGCTCCCCCAGTCAGGAACTTCTTAATCTCAGGCACATCGGCGATCCTCCCGGAGACTTTCAGATCTCCGTCGATGATAATCGCCGGCAGCATCATCACCCCGCGTTCCATGATCTGGGAGATCTCCTCGATCTTTTTGATCTCTGCAGTAATGCCGAGCTGTTTGACTGCCGTTTCAACATTGCTCATCTGTCGCTTGCAGTTTGGACAGCCGGTTCCGAGTACTTCAATGGTTACCATGATCTTCATCGCGTCCTGAAATTGTGAATGGTATGTTCTGTGAATCTGAAAGTATTTTGAATTTTATTGAAACTAAGGAAGAATACATGATAAAGGTAACTGTTTCATACTATTTTGAAACGCATCGCTTTGGTGATTGGGGAACACTAAAAAAAAGCACACCCTGCCCTCACCATCATCCTTCCCGAAGTCCAACAGCACGGTACGCCGCCCGCTTGATCAGCCAGGCGGGGATCTCCTCATACTGCTGTTTGTCAACTTCGACCGCCCGGCAGCATGCCGAAGTCCCGGTCAGCGTCGAACAGGAATTGCAGGGAGTCTCAGTTACGCCCCCGGCGATGAGATCCTCAAGCGGTTTACCGTTCAGCAGGATTTTATTAGATTCCTCCAGCTGATCCGTGCCGAGCGGAGTCTCTTTGATTACGATTTTGATGCCACGTGCACCCAGTTCTTTTGTGAGAGCATCGACTGCTGTCCTGACCTCGCTGCTCGTTGCCCCGCACCGCTCGCAGGTTGCACCGTCTACAACAAGGTGATGCCGTTCAATGACCAGCCGTTTTATTGGTGTACCCCCAAGGCTGTATGATTCCGGTTTCAGAGTTATTTGCTCCTTCAGTCATGTAATTTCATCTCCATTTCTCCGCTTATGAATCCCGGAAACTTCCTGTAGCAGGGATTGCAGATATCACCCAGCCGGGTTGGAGGTATCACCAAACTTTCACCCACCCGGTCATCCTCACTTTTTTGCGGCATGATACTCCTTCATGATCGCTTCCGCATACGCATCAGCCACACCGGGCGGAATATAGTTGTAGATCTTCACCCGCTTCATGAGCGCTTCCCGAATCTCACGTTCACCGGTTAGCCCAACTTTCCTCACCTCGCAAATGCTTTCATCCAGCATGATGATACCTGTGGGAATCCCATTCACATTGATCTGGCGGATCCTTCGGAGCGCATCAGCGGGACAGCACGGTTTGTCTGCCATCAGGATCACTGTATTTTTCTTATTGCTCCTTTTCCCCGTCACCCGAGCACTGCGTTGAACAGATAGCCGGTCAGCGTGAACGCGACGAACAGGATTCCTGCAAAGATCGCCAGCAGTTTGATCTTGAGAACCTTTCTCAGGATGATCATCTCAGGCAGAGAGAGCCCGATCACCGCCATCATAAACGCAAGCGCCGTGCCCATTGCCATCCCTTTTGCGGTCAGTACTTCCATGATCGGGATCATTCCTGCTGCATTGGCATAGAGCGGGATGCCGATCAAAACCGCAATCGGAACGGCGAATGGATTGTCCGGCCCGGCAATGTTTGCAAGGAAGTCCGCAGGGGCATATCCATGGATGATCGCACCGATGGCGATACCGAGCAGGATATACGGTAAGACCCGGAGTGTAATGTCTTTCGACTCGTTCTTGGCAAACATGAGCCGGTCGTTCCAGGTCATCTCCTTTTCTGCAAGATCATGCAGCTTGCACTTGTACACAAACTCCTCAACCTCGCCCTCAAGGTGGAGACGGCCGATGATGATCCCCGCGAGAATCGCGATAATCAGACCTGATATGATATAGAGCGCCGCGATCTCCCAGCCGAACATGGCGAGCAGCATTGCAGCGGCGATCTCGTTGATGAGAGGAGATGCGATCAGGAACGAGAACGTGATCCCGAGCGGCACACCAGACTCAACAAACCCGATGAAGAGCGGAACCGCCGAACAAGAACAGAACGGCGTGGGAATACCGAGAATGGCGGCAAGCACGTTGCCAACTCCTTCGGTGCGACCCGCCACCCACTTTTTCACCTTCTGCGGCGTGATGTACGTGCGGACAATCGCAACTCCAAAGACAATGATCGCGAGCATGAGCGTGACCTTGAGCGAGTCATAGACAAAGAAGTTCACGGACGATGCGAGCGGGCTGTTCCGGGAGAGCCCCAAGACCGCGTAGGTAAGCCAGTCAGCGAATTGCTGTAATAAATCAGGGAACATTACTACACCTCACCGGACGATTCAACCACGCCCATTCCATCATTTAGACACCTCATGAGCCGGAGTTACATCGTTTCTGAAGAACAGCCGGCAATGGCAGTGCCCGTCCTTTGCAATCTCATCACGGTGATAGATGCACGGACAGATGATCTTTTTGTCTTTCTCCAAATCCCCGCTCCGCAGCCGGCAGGGACAGTACTGCTTGCCGAACTGTGCACGGTTTGATGCAAGCCCGTGAAGTACTGTCGTGCGTTCCTGCTCATCGGGATTCAGCACCCAGCCGTTTTTTTCTGCATACCGGTGAGCCCATGATGTGATCTTTTCTATCAGATTATCGGCTGAAGGCTGGGATACAGGATCCGCGGCATTGGTATCAGGTCGATGTTCAGACCCATTATCGATAACCATAGTATCAGAAGATTCCCGCTGCATCCGCAGCTAAAGTTTCAAATTTTCTTGAACCTTTATAATCATGGAAAACATATATACTTTACCATTTCATATTAATTTGAATCTCTCATGGCACAGACACGGTTATCTCCCACAAAGGTAAAATGCTGCGATTTTTCCAAAGATCTCCCGGATACCATACAAAAGGAACTCGAAAAACAGGGCGGGATGGATTGCGGATTCGAAACTTTCGTATCATCTCAATATTCTCAAAGAGCAGGACTTCATCGCCGGTGAGCAACAGGGGAACTGGATCATCTACTCCATCACAGATCGCGGGCGTCTGGCACTGAAGTGCACGGAACGCATAGGCACATAAATGAATTGATCGTGGCGTTCACGAACCTGATACACTATTCAGACCGCATATTGTCCTTTATAAACTCTGTCTTTCCCATATTCTCTATTCTATAAAAAGAAAAGAAATTCGTCAATATCAGAACATTTATCCGTTACCCCTCTGATCTACAGTGTTAACCAGAGTTTTACGGTGCATCCCATGCTTGATGAACCCTTCCGGATTCTTATTGCCGCTCTCATCTGCTGGCTCAACTTCATGACAGTTGACCTGATTTTCAAACTACCCCATAGTGGGGGAGTTTCCGGGGCGACTGCGATCGCACAGGAAGTTGAGAAAGGCGGTGGGAAGTTAAACGGGGGTTACATGATGGGCAATCTCGTCTCCTCTCCCGATGCATCGGCAGGGACTCTTCTTGCAAGCTGTGGAGTATACTGTGCAGGTCTGCCCGGTGGCCTTTTTGCCGCGCTGCTCGTCTATATCGGTAACCGGATCTGTTACGATCCTGGCTATGCCGGAACAACCGGTTGTATCTCTGCCACATTCATCGTGTACGGTGCTGTCCAGTCGGGCTGGTTTGCAGCATCCGATTTTATCGCCGGCATGGTGATCGCGATCCTGACAATCCAGGGATTATCTTCTGTCCATGCGAGCAGGCTTATAGCCCGGCTCTGGAAGGTGCGGTGCCGGTTTATTCCGGAGGATAAACCATGATCGCGGTTTACCTCTGCACCGCAATCGCAGTATATGCGGCAATCCGGGTCATCGCTGAACGCAATACGATGCGCAAGCTGCCGTTCCTCAATGTTGTTTCATTCGCCGTCACTGGCATCATTGCATTCCTGCTCCCTCACCCGATAACGATTCTGGCCGCAGCCGCATATTTTGTCGGGTCTACTCTGGAATCAAATGCAATCGCAAGTACATGGGCAGGAGGCATCAGGAAACCATGAATGATATTGTGATGATTGCATCAGGGATCCTCATCCTGGCGGGTATGACTGCAGCGATTTTCAATCGCGATCCTTTCGACAAACTCATTTCGCTCTCGGTTCTTATCGCCGGAGTGTTTCCTTTCATAGTTGAACGGGGCTTTCTCGACATAGCTATAGCCACTGCACTCATTGCGCCGCTCTCTACGATATTTACCCTGATGGTCTGCCGGAGGGTGCAGGTTTGACCGTGGAACTTTACACTCCTGAATTTGTTGTCGGGCTCATTGTCCTTTTCATAGGAACTATCGCCGCTGCCTTTCCCCGGCCAAAAAATTACCTGACCCAGCTGATCAACCTGGAGATCCCGGGATGGGGATTATTGCTGGTCATGCTTCATTATAACGAGGCACTTGCACTCTTTACCTTCGCCGCAGTGTCAGTTCTCTCGACGTATATTTTCGTACGCGTCATGCAGAAGAAGGAGGGAATCTGATGATACGGCGGATCTCGCACTTCCTGTGCAACTATGAAAATATTGTGCCGCTCTTCGCGGGTGCCTGTGCAATAATTT
>JAPKXT010000075.1 GCA_026394695.1 Methanoregula sp. | reverse complement strand
GAGGAGCTCGAATCGACCACAAAGGACCTCGCTTTAAAGAAGAGTGATCTGGAATTTTCCCTTGGTGCACTGGACAAATACGAAAAAATAATTAAAAAAATTCAGCCTCTGGAAAGCCACTTGCCGATTTTAGAGGGTTTTGAAGTCACGGTAATCCTCATCCAGCGGGAGTTCTGGGAAGTTTTGGACTTCATCAAAAATACGCTGGTAGAAATTACAAAAAATCAGTTTGAAATAATTTCTGCGGATATCGATGAAACGACTATTGCTGCGGTTATTATATTCAATAAACGATATTCCGAGGGGGTCCACTCGCTCATCTTCTCCCAGAATGTCAATGAGGTACGGCTGCCATCTGAGTTCCTTGGTAAGCCCTTCAATGAAATTCTTCAGTTGATTTCTCTAAGGAGGATGAAATCAATTGACGAGATGATGGCAATCGACGAAAATCTGGTAAAACTCTCCACGGAATGGTACCAGGAACTTGCGGTGCTCAAAAAAGTGCTTGACGACAGGAACGAAGAAGTAAGCGTATTCGGTAAATTCGGTCAGACTGAATATACTTTTATAATTCAGGGCTGGATCCCAAAAAAATACCTGGAAGCCACAAAAAAAGCACTGAAAGATGCCTTCGGTAACAGGGTCTTTGTGAATGAGCTTGAGGTAAGTCCGGAGAATATGGACGAGGCACCCACTTTCTACGATAACCCTGCAATCGTCAAGCCCTTTGAATTTCTCCTGCAGATGGTCAACGCACCAAAATACCGGGAGATTGATCCAAGTCCGCTGCTTGCGCTATTCTTCCCGTTCTTCTTTGGTCTCATGGTGGGGGATATCGCATATGGCATCATCATCCTCGTTTTTGCCCTGATCGTAAAAAACAGATATAAGATGGAGCTCTGGCTCCAGCACCTCATGAACATCCTCATTATATCATCTATCCCATCCATCTTTTTCGGGTTCATCTTCGGGGAGTTCTTCGGGAATTTCGGTGAAACAATGGGCTGGATCCATCCCCTGACAATCGCCGGTATCACCTGGAACAGGATTGAAGCGATAGTTCCCATGCTGATTCTCGCTATTGCGATTGGTGTATTTCATATATTCCTCGGTCTCAGTCTGGGAATTCTCAACGCGCTTGCCAAAAAGAGCAAGAAACATGCGATCGAAAAGGCTGGAATGATTATCGTAATCACGGGACTGCTCCTTGTCATCGGTGGGGCGGCAAAGATAGTTCCCGATATCCTCCTTCAGCTTGGCGTGGTAATGATGATCATCGCTGTGCCACTGATCATTTATGGAGGAGGATTCTTCGGGGCATTCGAGATCATAAGCACCGTGGGAAACATCCTCTCCTATGCCAGGATTATGGCAATCGGTATGGCGTCTGTCATACTTGCTCTTGTTGCCAACAAGCTCGGGGGGATGATGGACGTAGCAGTGCTTGGGTTTTTGATCGCTGCCTTGCTGCATATACTCAATATTGTGCTTGCGATGTTCAGCCCCTTTTTGCATTCCTTCAGGTTGCATGTAGTGGAATTCAATTCCAAATTTTTTGAGGGCGGGGGCAAGATGTACAAACCCTTCAGAAGGGAAAAGGAGGATGAAACCGTGAAATGAACACGGAGCATCCCGCTGGTTTGGCAAACATTCTGTACAGCAGATTGAGAACTTTTATCAGGATCATATCATTAAACAACAAAAAAAGAGGATGTGGTAAACATGGTGGATTGGGGTATTCCTATTGGAGCTGGAATTGCATTTGGACTTGGGGCACTGGGAACAGGAATTGCGCAATCAAAAATCGGTTCTGCCGGCGCCGGGACAATTGCGGAGAGACCTGAAACATTCGGTCTCATGGTGATACTCGTGGCGATTCCTGAAACTCTGGTCATTCTTGGTTTCGTGGTCGCGGCAATGATCATGATCATGCTTGTGTGAACGGAGGGGATGGTTTAGCTACAACCGGTCAATCTGCCATCAAGTACTGAAATATGTTAAAACGGTCGTTTGGTGGAACCGGGAACATAATGAGGAACACGTGGGATTGAACATAATTGTACTGGTCCTATAAAATCTATTACAGGGGTTGGTTATGCGATGTCGATTGAGCAGCTGATTGAATCTGTGGAGGTAAGTGCTGGAGAAAGAATCACGGAAATAAAGGAAAATGCATACAGGCAATCGGTGGAGATACGAAAGGCGGCGGAGGGGAAGGACGATGCAATCAAAAAGAAGCATCTGGATGCAGTTAAAAGAACTGTAGAAGTCGAACGAAACAAATTGATTGCAAAGATCAAAGACGAAACCCGGATGCAGTTTACCCGGACCAAAGATGAAGTATATAAGGAAGCCTTTTTTGAAGCCCAAAAAATTCTCTCATCAGCACGATCGCGTTCAGATTACGAGAATAATTTCAGAAAAATGTTACAAGAGGTGGTTCTGGAGCTGGAAGGGGAAGATATCCGGCTGCATATCGATAAAAGGGATGAGAACCTCTGTAAAAAATTGTTGTCCGAACTTAAACCGAACTGCGAGGTAATTCCCGATATTACCAGTGCGGGAGGTCTGAACGCGAGCACAAAGGATGGAAAGTTCATCGTATTCAACACGATAGAATCGAGATTTGAGAAGGCAAAAGCTCTTTTAAAACCAGGAATATTTACTACGCTCTATGGTGGTCAGAGTGGAGTATGATTATGTAAATGCCCGGATAAAAGGCATGAAAAGTCGCCTGCTCGCTCCTCCCGTGTTTGAATCCCTGATCCTCAAACCCGACGTTGATTCCATCATTGCTGAGCTGGAAAATACTCC
>JAPKXT010000176.1 GCA_026394695.1 Methanoregula sp. | reverse complement strand
ATGAAAGGGATGGCGGGGGAGATCAATGCGGAGCAGGAGAAGCAGCTTGGCATGGTGCAGGACAGTGCCCGGTACCTGCTCGTGCTCATCAACGACGTGATCGACATCTCCAAGATCGAGGCTGGTAAAATCGAAGCAAGTACCTCGACGTTCAACCTCGCCGATCTGATCCGCGAGGTGAGGACCATCTTTGGTCCGGCAGCACAGGACCGGGGACTTGTCCTGAATATTGAAATTCCCGGCCCCATCGCCGTCACCAGCGATGAACGCCGCATTAAACAGAATATCATGAACCTTGTCAGTAACGCGATCAAGTTTACCGATGAGGGAAGAGTTGATCTGACCGTGGAGCAGAAAGGAACGGTTGTGGAAGTCCGTGTCCGTGACACCGGCATCGGCATCCGACAGGACGATTTATCTCAGCTCTTCCGTCCTTTTGTCCGAGTAATGGTGCCGGGCCGCCTTAGCGAGGGGACAGGGCTGGGATTGTACCTGTCGAAGAAACTCGCCCGGTTCCTTGGCGGGAATATCACGGCGGAAAGCGAGATTCACAAGGGGAGCGTGTTCACGTTCTCCTTCCCGATAATGTACGAGAAGCAGGAGGATATATGACAAAAGTGCTGGTCATCGAGGACAATGAGAGGAACCGGTACCTCATCTCCTTTCTTTTAAAAGGGGCAGGGTATGAAGTGATCGAGGCGATCACCGGAGAAGAGGGGATTGAGACGGCTATGCGGGAGCGTCCGGATCTGGTCCTTATGGACATCCAGCTGCCGGGCATCGACGGGTATGAAGCTACACGGCGCATCCGTGCATCTCCTGCTGACACAAAGGTTCCAATTATTGCGTTGACTTCCAACGCAATGACCGGTGATCGTGAACGGGCGCTTGCCGCCGGATGCACCGGGTATATCGAAAAACCCATCAACACGGATACCATCATTGGGGAGATCCAAAAATATCTCAGGTAACTTTATCATTTCAACAGGGCAGGCTATGCGTAGGAACTGAGCCGGGTTCAGAGCCAGGTTCAGAGCCGGGAAACCTGCATGAAGATCCTAATCGCGGATGACAATAGTAAGAACCTCTACATGCTGGAAGTGCTGCTCAAAGGAGTGGGTCATAAGGTTGTTACGGCAAAAAACGGGATCGAAGCTTTGGGAAAACTCCGTGCCAACAAGTTTGACGGAATCATCTCCGACATCTTAATGCCCAACATGGACGGGTTCCGGCTGATCCGGGAGTGCAAGAAGGATCCTCTGCTTCGGCAGATCCCGGTTATCTTTTACACGGCAACGTATACAGAAAAGAAAGATGAGGAGTTCGGGCTCTCCCTTGGGGTGATCCGGTACATTATCAAGCCAGTGGAACCTGAAGAGCTCCTTAGGCAGATCCATGAGGCATTTTTAGAACATGCGCGATCCCCGAGAGATTTCACAATGATTCCGGTTCCCGATGAAGAAACTTTCAGTCGTGAATATAATCAGCGGATCGGTGCTAAACTGGACAAGAAAGGATGGGAACTTAAGGAGAGCGAGGAGAAGTACTGTCTGCTCTATGAAAACTCCATGGATGCGATCCTCCTGACCAGCCCGGATGGCAGCATTCAGTCAGCAAATCCTGCAGCTTGTGCCTTGTTTCAGCGGACAGAAGACGAGATTATCAAAACAGGCAGGAATGGAGTTTTCGATACAACCGATCCCCGGTTCTCCACTGCACTGGAAGAGCGGGCCCGTACCGGGAGGGTCAAAGAAGAACTGACATTGTTACGAAAAGACGGGACCCGGTTTCCCAGCGAGATCTCCTCCAGCATCTTTACTGACCGTACCGGGCAGAAACGGTCAAGCATGATAATCCGGGATATCACCGAACGCAAAGAGGCAGAAGAGGAACTGAAGCATTCGTTTGAGCGGTTTAAAACCGTCATGGATGGCCTTGATGCGCTCGTGTATGTTGTGGACATGGAAACCTACAATCTCCTCTTTATCAATAAATACGGAAAAGATGTCTGGGGCGACATTGAAGGGAAGGTCTGCTGGCAGACAATCCAGAAAGACCAGTCAGGACCATGTCCCTTCTGCACAAATGACAGACTTGTTGATAGTAATGGAAATCCTACAGGAACATACCATTGGGACTTCCAGAACACGGTCACTCATCAGTGGTATGACTGCCGAGACTCTGCAATCCGCTGGATTGACGGGCGTCTTGTGAGGCTTGAGATTGCAACAGACATCACCGGGCATAAACAGATCGAAGAGCAACTGAAGCATTTCAATGAGGAACTGGAAAAGCAGGTCGCCGGCCGCACCGAAGCGCTCAACAAGTCCCTGCACGAGAAAGAGATCCTCTTTAAAGAGGTCCACCACCGTGTCAAAAATAACATGCAGATCATTATCAGCCTGTTAAACCTCCAGGCCCGCACCATCGACGACCCTGTGGTTCTGAAGACGATTAAGGACAGCCAGAGCCGGATCAGGGCGATGGCGCTCGTCCATGAACGGCTTTACCAGTCCGGTGACATCTCGAGCATTAATCTCAAGGACTACATCCAGTTCCTCGCAAAGGGACTCTTATCGTTTTACGGTGTCAAACCGCAGCTCATTCGCGTCACCATCAATGCACCTGCAATCAGGGTGAACATCGACACGGCAATTCCTCTTGGCCTTATAGTCAATGAACTCATCTCGAATGCTATAAAGTACGCTTTTCCTGAGGAGAGGAGGGGAGAGATTGTCATCGATATCACAAAAGACAAAAATGACATCTTCCTTGTTGTGCGGGATAACGGCGTCGGTATCCCGGCAGATTTCGACTGGCGCGATGCAAAATCACTGGGGCTCCGGCTTGTTAACTCGCTCGTAGAACAGCTGCAGGGGACGATTGAACTGGACCGGAGTGCGGGGACGGCATTTAAGATTGTCGTGAAGGAGAAGAAATAAACCGGAAATGAGCGTCCGGCGTCCCCCTTGGATCGTGTGAGTAGTGCTCCTGTGGCGATTGCCTAAGCTGAGCCCCCTGTCCCCCACACCGGCCAGCCGGGGCGCCACCGGCCCACGGCTGCACCGCCACGCGAGGACCGGCCAACCCCTGCCACGACCCGGAGACTGTGGGAGGGTGAGTTTTACCTTCCTAACTGACCCATATTGACAGGGTAACCGGCCGGGATTCTCCGGCAAGAAATTTTCGGAAATTAGGGAAATTTGCCGGAAACTAACATGGTTTTCGGTCCGGAGAGGTCAAAATGAGCCCGATTTGAGGAGATCTAAGAGGTACTCCCCAAATAGGGGGATACCTGATGGAAATGTGGGGAAGGATACTTCCCCCAGTGGATCTGGTTCGGTCACACGACATGAAAAAGAGTGAGTTAATTGTTGTCATCCCCCTCATACTTATCGTTGTTCGGATTCATCGAATTGGACCGGTTATCGTTGGGGTTGTGGCCATGGCCTCTGGCGTTTTCCGGTAGATCGAGAATACCCTTTTTCGGATGAGATGGTTTTCATCTCCGATATAATGTCCCGATGATAATACAAATACCCAGTGCTGCAATCGGGAGGGTAACCGGAAGCGTGGAGGGAACTGTCGTTGGTTGTGAGGTAATCTGGCTGGCCGGGGATGGTGATGCGACCCGGGTCGGACTCTCCGCAGAGGCCCGGGGGTTCTCAATGAGCGTGAAAGGATATAGGTTATTACCCAACGATCCTATGGATAGTGTGTAATCCCCGGCGACAGCATCAGACCGGGCAACGGTACCGTTCCGGAAATGTTTCCAGAACCGGGTTGTATCAATTACCAATGACCAGTAATGGATTTCTCCCCTCCCTTCGGTAACGAGGGTCGATCCTGTTGCAGAGGGTGGCAAGAGTTCCGGGCTGCCCGGTTCAAACCGGGAAAAATACGCCCCGAAATCAATTTCCTGGCCAACAGGAAGATTGGTTTCTCCGGAAACCGTGAATGAATCGCCTTCGTAATGAGTTCCAAGGGGAAGAGTATCTACGGTAATCCAGTATCCTTGGTGAAGCTGAGTCGTTGGCTGAGCGGAAGAACTAGCCGTGGTAATGGAATTGTTCAAAGGCGTATCTGTACCTGCGGGCATTGCGATGACCAGCCCAATGAAGATGATCACAAACCCAATCTTTTGAAATGACATGATTTCACGATCCTTCCTAGAGGAAATGCTTAACCCGAGATAAGATAAAATGTTTTTAATATACCTTTTTAGCATTTTCAAATACCGTACTTTTACCGGTTTTCATGTGCCGGTTATGTAGTTCGCTTGCAAATCGGATATTTTCAAGGAGTGGAAGAGTAACGATTACTCCTCCGGTTACATTTTTGAATTTTTCTGTTTTTACATTAATTAAGGGGTGTCAAGTGTCACCTGCGCCGGAGTCAGTCTTCACAACACCGGACGCCGGTTCCTTCTGGGTACATCCTGCCAGGAACGAAAATCCGAAAAGGACCAGGCAGATTACCTGAACACAACTTATTATCTTACACGGTTGCATACGATTTCGTCCCCCTTTGCATTCCGACAAAAAGTGTCAGGGTCCCGCTGAATTGACAGATCTTTAAGGAACCCGTCTCCTCCTTGTCATCCCGATAAAAACCAGAGAAGTTTTGTGAATATTACGCTTCAACACGTTAATGCTTTGAATCTGCCAGTATCCGATAACGTTCATTCATACATAACACAGGTTTTTGTCCCTTCCAAATTCCACGACGTTCTGGCTACAGAAAACGGAGATACTCAGATCGGACAGAAACGAGTCTGAGAGATTTTCCGGTCACCGGATGTAGAACTGCCCATCGAGCGGGATCTGCTGCCACTCGTCAGGATTCAGTTCCCGAAGGTTCTGCATCTCAAAATTCTCCCGGTTCGTCTTGTAGTAATCGGGGAACGAGATATCAACATGATACACCTCACCGGTGTCCGGGTTATAGAGTCGGTCGCGGTCAAGGATCACATCATCCCACTTCTCGGCAATCCTGTCCTGCGATTCCTGTCGTTTCTCAAATACCTGATTCTGCACATCTGCCTGATACTTGCTCACTGCCCTGCACGCCTGCTGCCATTCGGGGGTCACTGACTGCGATTCGAACACCCGGACAAGCACCTGCTCTTTTGCTGCATATTCTGACTCCGGGGCCAGGATACAAAACATACCGGCGTTCCACCAGGGGGTGCCCGGGAAATCCGCTGCCCAGATGATCGCAGACCCTTTCATCGCCACACCGGATTTCGTGAATGTGAAATCGTAACTGCCGGCATTCGCGTTCAGTGCGGTGCTGAAAAAAGATTTCGTCTGGTCATCGAGAGGATGGGTGGCGACGATCCTGACGTTTGTGATACCGTTGAGGTTCGGATAGTACTGCTGGAGATACGCGGATTGCCCGATCCCGGGGAGCACCGATGTAAGGAATATATCCGGTGCGACATTCCCGTTCACCGGCATGTTCTGGAATATGGTGACCCACTGCTGCCCCGATGCGCCATATAACTGCCAGTAGTCGACCTGTCCTTTCTTCAAATCATCTGACTTAAAGATCATGAACTGCGACAGTACTGCGGTCTGGGTCATATAATCCTGGTTCTCAGCAGCCCACCAGTTAATGGAGCAGGTATCGGCCTGCTGCTGGTAGGCAACCCAGCCTGACGGGATTTTCAGGGTCATACCACCCGGGAACTGCGGCAGCGACGGGTTGAAGTATACCTGCGGCCGTACTTCCTGCAGGAGTATTTCTGTGGTCGGCTGGGGCCGGCTCTGTGGGGTAGTGAGCGCAAAGGTGCTGATAATTTCCCGCATCACGTCCTCTTTTGCGGCAAATTCTGCCGATGGTGCCTCGTATGCGATGAAGAGCCCACTCCCCTCTTTGACCATTGAAGTCATGACAACGGTCATGGGGGTCCCACGGACGGAATAGTTCCCGATTATTTCCACGATAGCATTGTCTGCACTCTTCTTTACCGACACCACGTTAAAATCCGGGTGCTGCCGTGCGATTAGTCCTGCTGTATAACTGGTCAGTCCTACGGCAGAGGCGTGTGCGTTTTGGCCTCCCAGATAGATGGGCCAGATCAAAACCGATGAGGGAGTGCCCTCTTCCCGGACGAGAAGATAGTTGTCATCAGCAATCTGGACATTCCAGCCTGACGGTGCCGCAAGGGTATACCCCTTTGCAGTGTCCGTGTATTGCGTAAACCCGGTTGGCACCGGGATATGCGTCTGCCCGTCTTCTGTACCGCTCTCGTCAAGGCATCCTGCCGCAAGGATAATCCCGGCCAGGAGAAATATGCAGACCCCCTTGAGCACCGGCGCTTTATGACTCCCGTCCATGAGGAAGTATAAAATCTGCCCGGGCAATAGGTCTTTCTCATGGGGAGATTACCCAAAACATTTTCCCAAATTCCCCGGCACCACCAGAGCATCGCCAGTCCCCGGCACAAGTATCTCATGGCAGGGATCCGGAATGCTGGAAAGGAACAATTGTTCACGGATCGCAAACATTTTGTTCATGGAACATGAACCACTGCTGACCTCCAATCCAGAAGACTGCACACAAAAAGCGGTTATTTCATGGTGGGAATAAAACACTGGTACGGGAAATCACATGGCTGCCGTAGAACAGTATGTAGTTGACGAGAAAGGAAACAAGGTCGCTATCACCCTCCCACTCACGGAATACCAGCACCTTAAAGAAGATTTCCACGATCTTGCCATGGTCGCTGAGCGGCGGGACGAAGGTACCCTGAGCCTTGCCGAACTGAAGAAACGTATCCTGTGAGCTGTATCGATGAGCTCATATTCGCTCTTTTTTAGAACAGTGTTGTACCCCACATCTCATCACAAAATCACCGTCAGTCACCGATAAGACAATCTTAGATCCTGACTCTCAAAACCGGTCTTCTTTTTAGTTCTCCCTGCTCCAGGTCATTTAAGAGGAGTTTTGCCATCCAATAGGGTCTATTAGCGGTCATTTCGGTGCTCAATTCATGCCAGATCCAGCCAAACGGGGTGCAATATGGGTTTTTCTGAAAACAATAGTGCTGTTTTTTCACGAATTAGTGCTGTTTTGGATGCCGAAATTACTTCTTGGGAAGAAGGTCTCCGACGGGGAGGTAGTTTGGGCAAAAGAGTATGTTTCCCATGGTGCCAGGTAGAAATTCCAGATCCCAAAAACGGGGGTTCTTTCACAGTCCAGTAGTCCAGTCCGATAAATCCGGAGATCGACCATCCAAAAGGGTCTATTAGGGCAATTTTTCAAGCAGGTATCTGCCGTATTTTGCCAAAAAAATCGCAATTAACACGTTGTTTGAAAAACGTGTGTTATAATTCGTCATTTTTCATGACCTTATCGATTTTGGGACGATCCGGAATTGTCTGTTTTGGCAAATGGAGGCTGAAACGGGCTAATTTTTTAGTACTCTTCATGCCCTCTTTTTCTCAGATATCGTTATGCGGGAATCCTATTCATTATTCATTGATTCTCATCCTTCCCTACCCTAATGCACTTTGGACACCATGGTATTCAAAAATTACTGCAACATCCATGATAATCCGGAAAGCGGTTCCTGTCCGGACAACTGCCGTTGATTCAAACGCAACTGAATTACAGTTCTCAAAAGAGAATCCACTCACGTAATCCAAGGAGTGATTCGAGATCCTGAGATACTCTTTTTGTTTGACTGTTTCCCTCACGATCAAGTATCATTACTACGAGAAAGAACTTGTGAACATCTATCCCACAAACTTTTCTTTTCTCTGTTGACATACTAATCCTGTGGGCAGCTGATTCCTGCACACAGCAATTTCCTATCCGCGTTCTGAAAGACGCATTCCGGTGTGCGGGAATGACTGGTGCTTTAAGACGACTAAAATTGTAAAAACCTTTTTATTAAGGGATGCAAACGAATTATCGTTAGAAACAATTTACTTATGAGGTTTCCCACCCCTGATGGGGTCGCGGCGACGCCTCGTCGGGTCGCCGCTGGGGAGGAAGGTTAATACAGTCGCTTTTTAGTTCGTGGATGGATGAGACGAAGCTGTTTGATCCATTAAATTGCCCTATACTCTAAACCGACTGAACCGCCGCGGGGGCACCCTGTTTTGGGGCGGCGGCGTTTATCGTGCAGGGGGTATGGGGGCATCAGCCCCCATCAATGAAAACTTGGAGGGATCCTGATTACCCGCTCATTTTGATGAAAAGCCAAAAAAATGTGTAATTGGTCGCAGTTCTTACAAATTCAGGTGTCTTACTCAACTAGTTTCTACAACAGGTTTGAGATCCTAAAAACCTCTCAGTCTTTGCTGCCTTCAAAATAGAGTGGGGTTATTCAATTTTCATGGTTCCGGAGTGAAAGTTATAGGTTCTTGTTCGTTTCTACAGAGCTGAAAACTCCGAAGATATTATCAACTGCCACGTGTATCAGAGTGTATGAAAACTTCGTTGCTTGTTTCACTTGCCTGTGCGATTGCCGTTCTGCTTGTAGCAGCCGGGTGCACCCAGTCAGTCCAGCCCCCGCTGACTCCTTCACCGGTGCCGACAACCGTTCCGACCGAAATCCCGACTGCAGTTTCAACGCCTGTACCCACAACCCCGATTCCCTTACCGACAACGATCGCACCCGCCATTCCCCTCCCGACGAGCATCAAGGACACGCCGTTTCTCTTCACCATCTCCGCACCGGACGGGTATGCGGGCACAACCATCCGGGCGACCACGTCTGAATACAACCTCCTCTATAAAACGACCATCTTCAACCCGGCCACAAGCGGGGCCAATGGGACCATAAACGACAACAGTGGCAACTATACCGAGCTCGCCGACTCGCTGACCATCTTCTCTTACTCCTCGTCGCTCAGCGTGGATCAGAATATCCGGAATATCATCCGTGGTTCCGGCGCGGTATTCAACGAATCTCCCGTAACATATAACGGGATCACCTACATCCGGTTCGACGCCGGGAGCGATCCCTATTCCGGAATGCCAAGCGAGACTGTCATCTTCGTTGGCAACAAGGCCTCTGCAAACGAGAATGGGTATTTCCCGGTAATGATTTACACGATGACCCCCGATGGCAAGCTTAGTCAGGCAACGTATGAAAACATGGTAAAGTCCTTCCGGTATTACACAAACAGAAACATCGGCAACGCCCTTGGTGAGGAGACTGACAGGCCTCCTTTCTACCAGTAATTTTTTTCCTTTGCCCGGAAGTAAATCCGATTTTTGGGTATCGGTAACTAAAGAGAGAATTCTCACTTCCCGCCTCCAACACAACCCTTCCTTTCTCATTTCCCTGGCCCCGTCAATATTTCAAGCGATCGCTAATCTGAAAGGGTCCTGTTAGCGCATTTTTCGGAGCCTAAATCATGCCGAATCCAGCCAAACGGTCCCCGCACGGTCCTACGGCTGCACCCCCGGCCACGCCGGCCCGGGAAATTATCTGCCGGTTCGAACCGGAAAAAATTGAGGAATACCATCCCCTGATGAGATATCTATCGTTTTACCGGGCTTTGATAGTGAAGGTATCCCCGGTCTCCCATAATTGAGTCTGCGGGTTGTACACCTTCTGGACCCCGTCGAATGTCCCGCTGTCTTCATGAACCGTAATGACGAGGTAGCCAACTTTCTGATCATTTTGGGCAATGGCTTTGAGCGGGTATTCTATCGTAAGTGCCGGATCGGCAAGCGCAGGATCGAAAGCCGGCATTGCAGCCCCGCCGTTCCCGGTGATCACCTGCTGGATTCCCTGCGATTCGCCCCGGACATACATATGGGCATGCCCACAGAAATAAGCGGGAACGTGATTGTTCACCAGGCTTTTCCAGAACATATCGCGATGTGCAGGATGTATCGCGATGTCCCAGAGCAGGTCTTCCTTATCGTCGTTAGCAAGGTATGCGGGGGAATGCCCGAACACAAACATGAATGGCCGGGTGTCCTGGTTGAGCTGTTCATCGACCCAGCTCTGATTTGCGGTTTCCTTGACCCCGTTGTGCGGACTATAGTCATCGATGGCAATGAATTTTGCACCATTGTGCGTGAAAGAATATGTCAGCCTCTCTTCTCCGGGCGGGCCATTTGCCGGCATACCTGACGCAACGGTGGCGAGATAGGCGTCGAGAAGGGGAGCAATGGTCTTGTCAGGACCATCCTCGTGATTTCCCCTGAGGATATACAGCGGGATCCCGGTGCCCGTTGCATAATTATGGATGGGAGAGACTGCTTCCATCCATCTCCCGAACTGGCCCGTATAATTGGTTTCCATCGGGGATTCATTTGTTAACATCCACCCGTTGACCAGATCACCTGTATACATGACCAGGTCCGGCTTTTCTGCAGCAACTGCCGTGGCAATCCGGCTGAGGTCCGGACTGATGCCGGTTGTCGTATTCTTAGCGGGGTCCGGGGAATCCCCGAATACCACGAATTTCCAGGTCACGGGCCCGGTGGATATCGTGGATCCTGCAATGTTCTTCACTGTCGGAATATCCCCGATATCGAGATACTCGCCCCCCTCCCGGGTGTACCGGGGCCAGGTAACATTCATCCCACCGTTTGGATCGCCCGTCTTTGCGAACCGGGTCCAGAGATTCACGAGGTTATCAGCGACCAACGGATCCGGTTTTATTCCCGGGACCTTGAATAATAAGAGGGTCTCGCTGCCATGGAATGCCCCCAGGTTCAGCCCGGGCAGGACATAGGTGTACCGGTACAGGTACGTGCTTTGGTTCAGGCCTGCCATCGAACCCGCTGCAAATTTCACCGAGTCAGAAAAGTCGTAGTCCGTCATGATCTGTGCCAGGCGGAGCTGGACCTCGGCAGTCGAATTGGCAGGATACCTGGTGAGGACTGCATCGGCATCCTTCCCAAACCGGTTATGGATGAATATTACGTACTCCGGAACGGTCATATTGGCGTTCGCAGAAAGCGTTGTCCCGTCATTGGCGTTGTTCCCGATCATGAAGGGGACCGGGTTCTCCCGGTGGAAAAGGAACAGGTTGTCCAGGGAGTCAGGGAGTATCCACCCGTCAACCGTTGGCTCGAACCTGACAGTATGGGTATTCCAGAATGAGGATGCCGGCCAGGGTGTTGCATTAATCAGGGCTTCGGGACTCACCCTTCGCATCTGCGTAATTGCATCCGGGCCGGAGTATCCGAGGCTTTGTGCGTACTCTACCCCGAACTGTTCAGCATCTGCTTTTGAATGGGTGGCATTAATAATCGCCCCGTGCGCCCAGAAGGGACCGCTCTCGACAATTGCCTGCTGGTAGAGACCCCTGCTTGCAGGGCTGGCAAGGTGGATGAGGACACTCTCTGCTCCTGCCGATTGCCCGAATATGGTCACCCGGGACGGATCGCCGCCGAATGCCCCGATGTTCCGCTGGACCCAACTCAGGGCAGCCTGCTGGTCGAGAAGTCCGTAATTGCCCGAGCTGTTATGCGAAGACTCATTTGAGAGCTGGGGATGGGCAAGGAACCCGAGAGCGCCGATCCGGTAGTTAGGTGTGACGATGATGACCCCTTTCTGTGCAAGGGTGGTTCCGTTATACAGCGGCATGGAGCCGGCCACATCGTTAAATCCCCCGCCATAGAAAAAGACCATGACCGGCAGTTTTTCGTCAGCACTCCTTGCCGTGGTCCAGACATTGAGGTACAGGCAGTCCTCGCTCATATTCAATGGAGGTGATCCTGACGAGGGGGCCTTATCCGCAGTGACCGGCTGGGGACAGGTTGCTGGATATTGTTTTGTTTCCTTAACGCCATCCCATGGTTGTACCGGTGCGGGAGGTCTCCACCGCAGGTCGCCGGTCGGGGGAGCCGCGAACGGGATGCCATGGTAGACCCGGAGCCCGTCCTGTTGTATTCCTGAGACATACCCTGCGTCAGTCTTCACAACACCGGGTTCCGATTCCTTCTGGGTACATCCTGTCAGGAAAGAAAATCCTATGAGAAACAGGCAGATGACCAGAACATACCATGTTACCTTACACGTTTGCATACGATTACATACCCCTTTACCTTCCGACAAAAAGTGCCAGGGTCCCGCTGAATGGCAGATCGTTAAAGAACCCGTCTCCTCTTTGTCATCTGAATGTAAACCAGAGAATTTTTTTGTGAATATTACGCAACATCCTGTTTAACGCTATGTATCTGCCATTTTTAAAAATCACCCTTCCTTTCCGCTGACCCCCAGTCCTTTCCGCGATCGTTCACTCTCCCAAAAGCGCCGGTAAGTGCACGTCCGGAGCCCGTCCTCCGGGCACCCAAACGTGCCAGTTTCACCGGCCCACGCCACCACCGCCCGCGAGACCCGGCCAGCCACCACCCAGTGCCCCTGCCACACTCACTCTCGCAACCCTCGTCAACACCGGATTCCCAAAAACCCTAAGAACCCAGCACTTTCCAACCCCCGCACCTTATCGGTCAACTTCCGTCACCGAGTATTTCACCCTCGGAAAAATGTTTGATAAACAGACGGTCCGTGCTTGTGGAGTGAGAGGACTTATTTTGTGGACAATAGTGAGAAAAAGTAACTCCTCATTATAAAATGTCGGGGCCACTAGTAGTGTTCTGTATAGCGCAGTCTGATGCAAAGATCACATTTCTCAGGCACCAGCTCGACCAACGGGAGAAACTGATTAAGAATATGGAAACTTCAGAAACCAGTGTATCAGAAGATCGGATCGTA
>JAPKXT010000160.1 GCA_026394695.1 Methanoregula sp. | reverse complement strand
ATATGAAGACCGGTTTTTCCGGGGGGGTCTCAAAAATTGGGTTTTAAGTTGTATGTTAAAGTGAGCAGGTAACAGCAATCTGCAAAAATAAGGCCAGTCTCACATCCCCAAGCTCAGCACCCGGAACGCGATCCCGCCAATGGCAATCGCCATAATGATCTCGGCTACGGAAATAGCGAGTGCTTTTTTCCAGCCGAACTCCGATGCGAGAACCAGAATTACCGAGATGCAGGGGATATAGAGCATCGAGACCAGTGCAAGGACAATCAGCTGGATCGGAGACATGATTGTCGCAAAATTCGTTGTTCCGAAGATCACCGCGAGGGTGAGGATCGTCAGTTCCTTTCGCACTATGCCGAAGATGAGGGTGATCCCGATAACCGCTGGAAGCCCGAGCCAGATGACGGTCACGGGTGCGAGCAGGTCATTCACCGGGTTCAGGAGTCCTGCCGCATAGAATGCCTGGATCAATGCACTCCCGATGATATACGCCGGGAAGACGATCCAGACAAGCGACTTCGTCCGGGCCCATGTCTGTTTCAGGACAACCGAAATGGAGGGAATGTGGTAATCCGGCATCTCCATGATAAGCCCCACCGACTCACCCGGCACTGTTTTGAATGCGATCCTTCCCACGAGAATGATCAGGATGATATCGAAAGCATAGAGAGCAAGCGCCCACCAAATGTTAACGAACGCGGCGACCAGACCCAGGATGACCACAGTCCGTGCTGTGCAAGGGACAAGCGTCACTAAGAATGCGGCAAGGGTTTTCTGCTTTGGTGTTTCCATGATCCGACATGAATAGATCGCAGGAACATTGCACCCGTATCCGAGAATCAGGGGAATGATCGCCTTCCCGTGCAGCCCCAGTTTGTGCATGCCACGATCGAGCATCATCGCAATGCGGGTGAGATAACCTGAATCCTCAATGACGGCAAGCAAAATATAGAATGGCAGGACGTATGGGATGATCAGCGTTACTCCCGCGACAAACCCGGTGAATGCCCCGTTCCAGAGAATGCCCATGAGCGGTCCGGTAACCACCGGTTCGTACTGTTCGAACTGCGACAGGTACTCCGAAAGAAATGCCGAAACCTGAGCACCGATCAGGAACGTCCAGACCAGCAGCCCGCCAATCACGGCGATGACCGCAAGATACCCGAGAACCGGGTGGAGGGCGACTGCATCGAGTTTATCAGTCAGGCTCTTTTGTACCGGTCCGTCATCCGGTGCCCGTAAAGTCGTCACTTCAGCGGCAATCCGGTCTGCGATATGGTACCGTTCCGCACTCATGACAACGCAGACCGGTTCCCCATGGATGAATTCAATCTCTCCGGCAAGCAGTCCCGCTTTTTCAGCGATGTTCGGGTCCTGTTCGCTCACCAGTTTAACGATCGCCGGATCCCGTTCGAGTAGTTTGATGGCAGTCCAGCGGACGGGATAAGGGGTAGTCACCGTTTCCAGCAGGGTAATAATTTTCCCAATCCGTTCTTCTATCTCCTTTCCATAGCGGAGGACCGGAGGAACCGGGTGATTCTGCATGAGATCCGTGATTGCATCGGTGAGATCTGCAATCCCCTTGCCCTTAATAGCAACCGTTGGGACAACCGGGACCCCGAGTAATACCGATAGTTTCTTTGTATCAATGGTAATTCCCTTCTTCTCGGCAAGATCGATCTGGTTGACCGCGATTATCAGAGGGGGTACCAGTTCCAGGAGCTGGATCGTAAAAAAGAGATTGCGTTCCAGTGCCGAGGCATCGATGACGTTGACCACTGCATCCGGTTGTTCGAGCGCGATAAAATCCCGCGAGACCAGTTCCTCCATCGAGTACGTGGAGAAGGAGTAGATGCCGGGCAGGTCGATGACCCGGATACGTTTCCCGCTGTGCAACAGGAGTCCCTCTGCCCGTTCGACGGTCTTTCCCGGCCAGTTGCCGATGATCTGGTCAACACCGGTCAGCTGGTTGAAGATTACGCTTTTGCCGACATTGGCATTACCGGCAAGGGCAATCGTATAGACCGCATTCTTTATCGAAGACTCCCCCCCGGCTGAGCAACCTTTGCAGTCCCCGCAGCCGCTCATGGCTCACCTATAACAGGAGGTTCGATAAAGATATTTTCGGCAATTGTGTGATCGATGGCAAGTCTGGTCCTTCTCACCAAGATCTCAACGGGTCCTTCCATAGGTGTTTTTTTCAGGAGGGAAATTTTTGTCCCGAGCGTAAGCCCAAGGTCGGAGAGGCGCTGGACAACTTTGCAGTCCCCCCGGATAAATGCAATCTTGCCGTTCTGGTCAGGAGTCAGCTCAGTAACCGGTATGACTTTTTTATTCCGGGAGGATATCTGATCAGGTATTCCTGCTCCTGCAGCCACATCGCATTCCGCACAGCTTCCCACGCCCATGTTGCAGGGGCTGATCGGGCTGCCATGCGGGCAGCGGGCGGGAGCATTCATCATCCTGCAGAGGGCGTTCTCGGTATCTTCAGAGATCGTATGCTCCATCCGGCATGCTTCATCGTGGACCTTTTCCCGGTTCAGTTTGAGGACATCGGTTAAGAACACTTCAAGGAGCCGGTGTTTCCGCTTGATCGTATCAGCGATCTTTTTTCCCTCTTCTGTCAGGGTCGCACCACGGTATGGTTCGTACTGGATGAACCCTTTGTCCGAGAGACTTTTCAGCACCTGTGTCACACTTGCCGGGGCCACTTTCAGGCATTTTGCGATACCGGTTGTTTTCGCTGACCCGTCCCGTGCTTCAAGATCATAGATTGTTTCAAGATATTCCTCAACCTGCTCCTGTGCCATTGTAACAGGTATTTAGGTTGACCTAAATAATAAAGATTTAGGTCAACCTAAAAATTATTGTTTTACTACCCGAGAGCCCATTCCATACTCCGAACAGATTCACCTCTCATGGAAGATAACCTCACCCTCCCTCAAGGGTCTGAGCCAGGATAAGCCTAAATCGGGCCCCTTTCCCATTCTGGATATCATTGCCAATACCGGAAAACCCCGGATTATCCTTGTTTTCAGTTCCTATGGAGAATACGTCTGAATATCACCCCGTTTGCCAAAATGCGTCCGATTTATACCTCACCTAAAGCCTGCCAAGGGCCTTTTAACCGAGGCTGATTTTACCACATGGTTTACTTCAGCCATACCCCAAAAAGCCTGCAGGAATGCGAATATGAGGGTCATTTTTTCCGACGAAGGTCAAAAAAGGAAGGCATCATCACCTTCTACTCCATCCCACCGTTATCATCAGTTAAGGTGAAAACGTTGAAGGTTGGAGATAAGAATATCAGCATGATAAACTTTCACAGGATTTCATTGCACGGTATAACGGCCATCAGGATATTTTCGTTACTTCAACCGGATCGATATTCGCATCGATGAGGCAATCGAATGACACGGTCTCAAACCACCCGGCTTTTTCAAACATATGCATGAAACAGACCCCAATAACCAATGTGCCGGGGTGACGGTCGATCACCGCTTTTACCTGCTCTGCTTTTATCGGCACATTAGGCATTGAGAGCCCCCCCATGATCACTATTACCTTTGGTTTCAGATTCCCCATGGCAGCACCAGCCTGCATTCCGATGTCGGGGACATTATGAATATTATGTGCCTTGCCCTCATCTACCAGGGGAACAAAGACCTGTTCAAGTTCGAGAGAGCGGACGGCAAACCCGAGCAGCTCGACAAACGGAGTACACGTCCCCGGCACACCATAATAGACAACCTGGTCACCTTTTTTCAATCCTTTCTTCTCCAGATATTCCTTAAACGGGCGGAGGATTCCGGGGACTCCATGAAATACCTCTTTTGTTGTCATACCAGATCTACACTTTCCGGGAGAGGTGATAAAAGTACATGGTTTTGATGGCACTCAGATATTACGAACCAGCTTGATACCAACAACAGGTTAATTGCCTGTGAGTTAATCATTCATCATGAGGCATTCCATATGAGACGTGTTACAATCAACGCACTTGTCGATATCGGCTGCTTGATCACGTTCATCCCATCGCTGATCTCCGGACTGGTTCTATACCTTGTGCTCCCAGAGGGAGGAGGACGAGGGAGCGGTTGGACAACATATCTTGGTATTGCCCGCAACCAATGGGTCACGATGCACAATAACACGAGCCTGATATTCGCTGCCCTGTTAATTATCCACCTTATCCTGCACTGGATGTTTTTCCGGAACATAGGCAGGAATCTCAAGACGGACGGGAAAGAGCCGGACGATTGCTCAACATGATTATTATTAACACATATGTCCCGCAATTATTCACAAAACCGGGCAAGAACGAGGTTTAGCTGTGCAGAAATATGACGCAGATGGATCCTGGTGGCGATCACTCGATAAGCCAAAACCCTATGCATTTGCATTCCTGATCCTCCTTGGTCTTCTCCTTGAATTTATCGTCCACTTCCAGCTGCGAATTGCGGTCGTATACACGCATTTCTATTATCTCATTATTGTTGTCGCAGGACTTTGGTACGGCAGGAAGGCCATCCATATCGCGCTATTATTTGGTGCCCTGCATATTGCGGATGCTTATCTTACGATGGGGATTATCTCTCCCGATTCGCTCGTTCGCGCCTGCATGTTCGTAATTGTCGCGGTTGTTGTCAGCCACATCGCAGAACAAATGAACTGCTATCGCGATCAGCTCGTTTCACAGAACCGCGAACTCTTAGAGATCAATACTCAGCTCGAATCGTCACAAAAAGCATTTGAGATCGCCAACAAAAAACTCAACCTTCTCTCCAGCATCACCCGTCACGATATTAAAAACCAGCTCATGGCACTTTTGGGTTTTATCGAACTTTCCAAAAGGAAGTTCACGGATACGGAGATGATGCATTTCATCGAGCGGGAAGATGTCATTGCACATGCTATTCAGAGACAGATTGAATTCACGAAAAATTACGAGAACATCGGGGTCCATGCCCCCACGTGGCAGGATATCGGCGTGCAGGTAAAAGCATTGCAAACCCACCTCCCTTCCGGGGAGATCGAGGTTTCGGTCACTATTGAAGGACTTGAGATCTTCGCCGATCCCCTCCTTGAAAAAGTCTTCGAGAACCTGATTGACAACTCACGCCGCCATGGAGAACGGGTCCGGCATATCTCCCTCTCTTCAATGCAGCATGAACAGGATAGTCTCGTGATCGTCTATGAAGATGATGGTGTTGGCGTGCCTGAAGCCGAAAAGGAACGGATCTTTGAGAAAGGGTTCGGGAAGAATACCGGCCTTGGCCTGTTCCTCACGCGGGAGATCCTCGCTATCACCGGTCTCACCATCAGAGAGTCGGGTGTTCACGGCAAGGGTGCCCGGTTCGAGATTCTGGTGCCGAAAGGAAAATTCCGGTCGACACAACCAGCAACAGTTCCAAAATAGGGTAACCATCACAAGATTTTAGAATGCGATAACAGGGATCTTTCAAAAGACACCCCTACTTTTCCCAGCAAAAAAATGTCATTAAAAAAGGCGAAGCAACCCGTCAGGACTTTACCACTCAAGCTTCATACCGGTGCCTACTTCCTGGACGGGACAATACCCGGCAAGGGCTATTTTTGATGATAATGATGTGCAGTGACAGGCATGAAGGGACTGCAACTGGAGGTGTTGGAGATACTCCCCCGTCTTTTTAAGCCGCGAGGGGGATGGTGTGAGAAGATGGAGTCCCCCGATAATGTCGATAACACGGTGTTCACCGCACACCAATTGAGCCTGCTCCACAATATTACAGATACCGGCATGCGAGCAGCCGGTGATGATCACCAGCCCCTCATTTGTCTGAAAAGCCAGCGCTGAATCGTCCATAATCCGGTCTGCTTTTACAGATCCGTCAGCCATGATTATTTTTCGCATGCCAGGATCGGCCTGCTCAAACTTAAAAGTCCGTTTGATCTCTCCTAAAAAGACAAGGTTATTTGTAAGTCGGCGGGGAATTGTAGTGGTAGCCACTTCAAAGAATCGTGACATCTCCTGTTCAGAGAGTATAATACCGATATCAGGAACCGGGAGTTTCGGGCGGGAATAAAAACACCAGGGATGGGCAACCAGCAATGGTTTCTTTACCGGAATTCCCTCGATAATTGACCGGGTCATGTGCCGAATGAGCGGAAACAGTCCCCCGCTATGGTCCAGATGCCCATGCGAGAGCACAACAACATCGAGGTCAAGAAGTGAAATTTCCATTTTTTCGGCATTCTGCAAAAACATTTCAGAATACCCGGTATCAAACAGGATCTTTTTCCCGTCCGTTTCAATCAGGAACGACAGGCCGGGTTCACCGCCGAAATACCGGTCTGTAAGGGTATTATTATCAACAAGAACAGTTAGTGAAAGATGAGGATTCACGAAACACATTCTGATCCTGATGGGAATAGTTCTTTTGCTTTTTATGCCAATAAATTGTCAGGTAAATCAGTAGTTAAATATCTTTTAGTATGGTATAGTACCAGAGTTTAAATGATTTATGCGCATATGTGTTGCATCGATGAACACACCTGTGCGTGCGGTGAAAAACACGAACAGGATTCTAGCGATGTCAGCCACCGGGAAGCCTGCATATCCCCGTTAAAATTCGGTAATTCCTGCTGCTGCCAATCCGATGATGCTGCGCAAAACGCACCCCACAGCTGTGGGCATGGACCGCGCTGTCAATAAAAGCACCAGATTCTTACAACAGACGAACTGAACGAAATGGTGAGGGGGATGACCAATTACCACACGATCCCTGAACTTCTGGAAGAATATATGCAGGCATATGACGGCACCGGGCTATGGGTAACTGTACCGGAGTTCCGTACCTATTTTACCATGGATGAACATTCATCCCCGGTCATATCCGGCTTTTTCCGCAGACTTTACCATCGTCCCTACTTCACGTGCCATTACCGGGTGACAAGAATCGAAAAACTGATCGTGACCACTCCGCAAACACGGATGATCAAACGCTATTTTATCACAAGAAGACCAGACACCTGTGAGAACATTAATTCCCCTTGATAAGAGAATGATTGATAACAGGAGATGGATGGATGACGGATAGCGAAGAAACAGAAATGCTCCCGTGCCCCCGGCGGGGAAGGCCTCGCGTCCGGCGTATTATTGAAGGAACAGGGGAGTCGCGATGCTACAAGCCCTGCTGCTGCCTTGGTGAAGAGAACGAAGGCGTTTCACTCAAACCTGAGGAGATTGAATTGATCCGGCTTATCGACCTCGAAGGACTTGAACAGGAAGAGGCTGCCGAGAGACTAGGGGTCTCCCGCAAAACCGCATGGCGGGACCTGCATGGTGCCCGGCGCAAGATCGCTGACGCACTGGTCAACGGGAAAGGGATCGAAATGGCCGGCTGCACAAAAGCAGCCGAAGGCCGGTGCCCGAAATGCCCCCGGTAGATTGAGGGTCAGTCTCTTTTCTTCCGTTCACCAATGTTTAAGTATTTTCGCTCATATGGGTAATTACGGTTTCCCGATACGGGATGCTTTGAGGTAACGATATGAGCAATGAACCCATGAAAATACCGGTTAACTATGCCGAGGCATCTGAAACCATCAGAAAAGTTATGGGCCTGAAAGGTTCTCCGGTGGCTATCAAGTTCGCGACGAGTAAGGAAGAGATTCCCGCAAGGATGGAGGAACTGGACAAAACGATCCGGCACTGCTCGATGGTGAACCTTGCCCGGAATGAAGGGAAAATATTCTACGCGACCTCCGGAAAACACGAGTGCAATGGCGGTGCGTGGGCACTGGGCCTCCGGGAGATCACGCCGACGTTAAGGAGCGGTGATTTTTACTTCAAACTAGGAAAATATGACAGCGCTGCTTCCTGCAAACGGACTATCGATAAGGTCCCGCATCTCAGTTCCGGGGATACCTATGCGACGCTGTATGCCCCGCTCGAAAAGACGCCATTCACTCCACATGTTGTCATGATTGTAACGACCCCACGGAACATGCTCAAACTAGCCCAGAGTTCTCTTTTCCGATTGGGTGGAAGGATTCATGCGGAGTTCTCCGGTATCCAGTCAGTCTGTTCCGATGCAACGGCCCAGACCTACCTGACCGGGCTGCCGAATTTCTCGCTTGGCTGTGACGGTTCACGGAAATTCTCCGGGATTGCCGATGACGAGATGGTGATGGGGTTCCCGGCCGAGATGCTCCCCGAGATTGTTGGAGCGTTGAAGATCGTTGTTGGTGCACCCGGTTCAAAATAGGGATCTTGGGGCCAGAACCGTTGCGGAAGAGCGACAGCCGGCACACCGGCGCCAAGGTGGCGACCGGGAGATGAACGTGCGGATCCTCCTCCGCGTACCTTCTTTTATTGTACCCGATCCTTAAATCTTTATGCTCATATGTGTAATAATTCCATCAGAGTTATAATGAGGATTTTCCATGCCGAACTTTGATGGGACCGGACCACTGAAACGGGGACGGGTAATCGGAAGGGGCCTGGGGCCCTGCAAAAAATGCAGCGATGGATGCCAGCGCAAGACAAACTCAAATGGTTTTCCGGAAAAGGAAGAAACCCCGTCTGAATAATTCAGGATCTGATGAACATATGCCTTCACCGTTTATTACCGTAAACGACTTGTGCATGGACTTTGACGGTACAAGAGTATTAAACGATATCTCATTCGACATACCAGAAGGTGAGATTGTCGGTGTTATCGGGAGGAGCGGAGCCGGAAAAAGCGTGTTGATGCACCTGCTACGAGGCGTCGAACAACCTCCGACTAAAGGGTCCATCGTCTACCACATGGCTGCCTGCGATTGCTGTTCATTTATGGACGTCCAGAGCCGGTCCGGTAAAAAATGTCCCGAGTGCGGCGGCGATCTCGTGGCTGTTGATATCGATCTCTGGGATGAGAAGAATAACGGGATGAAGTCCCGGGTGATGCACCGGACTGCGATCATGTTCCAGCGTACGTTCGCCCTCTACGGGGATGACCGCGTGATCGAGAATGTTCTCCACGCGCTTGATGACATCAATTACCCCCAGGAACACGCTATAAACCGTGCTGCTGACCTTATCGACCAGGTAAGACTTTCCCACCGGATGATGCATATAGCCCGTGACCTGTCCGGTGGTGAGAAGCAGCGGGTCGTGCTCGCACGGCAGCTCGCAAAAAACCCGGCAATGCTTTTTGCCGATGAACCAACCGGCACTCTCGACCCTGAGACCGCACGACTGGTGCATGAGATGCTCATTGAAGCGGCAAAAAAGAATCGCATGGGCATGATCGTCACCTCCCATTTTTCGCACGTGATTGAAGACATGGCGAACCGGGCGATCCTGCTGGCCGATGGCAGAATAGCGGCCATTGGTTCGCCAAAGACCGTGATCAGATCGTTTGTCAAAGACTATCACGATCTGGATGAACCAGCACCACCGGAGCTGGGCGAAAAAATTCTTGCAGCGCGGGAAGTCTCCAAGCGTTATATCTCCGTTGACCGGGGTATAGTGAGAGCGGTCAACAGCGTGACATTTGATGTCCAGAAGAAAGAAATCTTCGGCATCATCGGCAAGAGTGGTGCGGGTAAGAC